>JBJMQN010000673.1:0-13285 GCA_045802665.1 Myxococcaceae bacterium
GAAGCTGCCGCCGTCCGCGAAGGCGGTGGGAGACAAGCTGTCCGCGAGGTTCCTCGTCCTCTCCTCTGTCTCCAGCGTGAACGGCAAGGCGACGGCGGAGCTGCAGGCGTGGGATCTGCTCACAGGAAATAAGCTGACCGGCATCACCGTCGATGCCAGCAGCGGCGACGCTTCATCCACCTACACGGCCGCGGACAAGGTTGCGCAGTGGATCGAGCATCCCCCAGCACCGGCGACGTCGTTCAAGGTCCCCGAGGTCGCGAAGAAGTGGTGGTTCTGGGCCGCGGTCGGCGGGGCAGCAGCCGTGGTGGCGACGGGGGTGGTCGTCGCACAGCCTTCGCATCGGCCGGACCTCGTATTGGGAACATACTAGCCCCCGGCTATCGTCGAAGAAGTCCCTCAAGAGGAAACGAATGAACCTCGTTGCGCTCGCGCTGCTCCCCGCGCTGACCCTTTCCGCGCCGCCGCCGTCCGGCAAGCGGATCTCCGTCGTGCTCGTGCCCATGGATCAGGGCGCCGAGGCCGCGACGGTGAAGCTCGAGTCGTACATGAACGAGGCGCTCGAGGCGTACTCGAACCTGAACCTCAAGAAGACCGACGACACCTTCGGCACCCCGAAGGATGAAAACGCCGAGGCATCGCTCAAGCGCGCGGAGACCGGCTACACCGAGAGCAAGTCCGCGTACGACAGCCACGACTACGAAGATGCGGAGCGCAAGCTCCGTGCGACGCTCAAGGAGTACGAGAAGGCCGCCCCGTCGCTGAAGAGCTGCGGCAACCTCTGCGAGACCGTGGCGATGTACGGCGCGGTGCTGTTCAAGCGCGGAGATGCGGACGAGGCGAAGATCGCCGTCCAGGACCTGATCGCGCTCAACCCGACGTACGAGCTCACCACGAAGAAGTTCGACAAGGAGTTCATCTCCTTCCGCACGCAGGTCGCCACCAGCAGCACGGCGGCGCTTCGCGGCAACATCCTCCTCAAGTCCAAGCCCGCCGGCGCGCGCGTGTTCCTGGACGGCGAGTTCATGGGCTACGCGCCGATCACGCTGCAGACGCTCGCGATCGGTAAGCACCTGGTCCGCGTGGAGCGCCCGGGCTTCAAGCAGTACGGGCAGCTCGTGGACGTGAGCCCCGAGGATTCCGACATCACCGCGGAGCTCATCCCGACGCCTCAGTACAAGGCGTTCGACAGTCAGCTGGACAAGCTCGCCGGCGAGGTTTCCAAGGACAAGCCGGGCTCCACGATGCTCGCGCTCAGCAAGACGATGGGCCTGGACCGCGCGCTGGTGGGAACGGTGAAGGAGATCTCGGACAACGGCTCGGTGGAGATGATGATCGGCCTCTACGATCTGTCCGGCCCCGGCAAGAAGCTCGCTTCGAAGAAGATCGCGTTCCAGGGCGACGAGTACGGTCAGCTGAAGAGCGAGGTCATCCGCGTCGTCAACGGACTCGTGAACACGGTGGAGGGCGGCGAGAAGGTCACCAAGAGCGCCGATCCTCTGGAGAACAAGGGCGGGATGGAGGAGTGGAACACCGAGGACAAGGGCGGCAAGACCACCGCCGAGCAGAAGAAAAAGAAGAACGGCAAGGATCCGCTGGACGGCGTGAACGGCACCGAAGACTGGTGAGCCAAAAGCCCGTCGTCACGCACGCCAATCGGTGTGCTCACGCGACGACGTCGCTCACGTTCAAACGTCACGCGCAGGTCCCCTCACGGTGAACGGCGGCACACTTCCCTCGTCCCCGGGCATAGAGTCCGCGCCGCTCTATGCGCTCGACAATTGCCCTGTGCTTCGTCGCATCCGCCGCGCTCGCCCAGCCGGCGGTGCTGAATGATGTGGATCTCTCGCGCGGCTCGACGCTTCCGCCCACGTCCACCGCGACGGTGAACGACGTCACCGCGCTGACGGTCAACCCCGCCGCGCTGCAGACGGTCTCCGCGCTGGAGCTCTTCTACGTCCACGAACGCTCCACCTCGAAAGACGACGTGGTGGACTCGCTGTTCTTAGGGGACTCGTTCTTCGGCGCGTTCGGAGCGGGGGTGTCGCTGGAGTGGATTCGCAGCCCGTCGCACGCGGACTACCGGCGGACCGGTTGGACGTTCTCGGTGGGCCAGCCGCAGTTCTCGCTGGGCTTCACGTACAACAACTTCACCTCCAGCGAGAGCCCGGACCTGGGGAAGCTGCACAGCATCGATCTCGGCCTGTCGCTCCGTCCGATCCGGCCGCTCGCGTTCGGCATCACGGTGCGCAACGTGGACGAGCCCACCAACGCGAGCGTCACCCTCGCGCGCGAGTACGACGTGGGCGTGGCGTTCCGGCCGTTCGGAGATCGCTACACGCTGGCGGTGGATCTGTTCGACCGGCCGCTGATCGATTCGTCGCTGCGGCTTCAGTACACGCTGCAGGCCGAGCTCTTTCAGGGCATCTGGCTGGGCGCGGGCGTGAGCCACGGGTTCAGCTCGGCGACGCCGCTGACGTTGCAGCTCTCCGCGACCTTCAACCTCGCGCACTTCGGCGTGGGCTATGCGCTGGGCGGGGCCGAGAGCGGCGTCACCCACTCCGTCTACGCGCGGCTGTCCGCGGATCGCTACCGGCCGGTCACGCTGTCGCGCGGGAAGATCGCGATGATTGATCTCTCGGATTCGCTCAGGTCCAACGTCAGCACCGCCGCGCAGCTGCTCGGCCAGCGATCGACGGATCCGTACCTCACCTTCACCCGCTTCATGGAAGACGCGATCCGGGACGACTCGCTCAAGGGCGTGGTGTTGAAGTTCGACGACCTGCCCGAGTTCGGGCTCGCGAAGGCGGAGGAGCTGAGAGCGCAGGTCATCAGGCTCCGAGCGTCCGGCAAGCGCGTCATCGCGCTGATGCTCACGGCGTCGGATGCTGAGTACGTGGTCGCCTCCGCGGCGGATCAGGTCTACGCGGTGCCGGAGGCCACGCTCAACATCAACGGGTTCGCGGCGAACGTGACGTTCGCGGGCGGGCTGATGAACAAGCTCGGCGTGCACTGGGATGTCGCGCGCGTGGGCGCGTACAAGAACGCGCCGGACCAGCTCACCAAAGAGAGCATCTCGCCCGAGCAGGCGGAGACGATGAACGCGCTGCTCGACTCGTCGGTTCGCAACAGCGAGAAGGCGGTGCTCGAAGTTCGAAAGGCGCTGACGCTGGACAAGCTCCACGCGGCTCAGGCGGACGGCATCGTGATCACCGAACGCGCGAAGGAGCTCGGGATCATCGACGACATCGTGGGGCCGCAGGAGCTGGAAGACCGGCTGAAGGATCAGTTCCCGGGGCTCACCTACGATCCCGAGTACGCGCCGCACGACACGCGCGATCTCAAGTGGGGCTCGCCGAAGAAGATCCGCGTCGTCCCGGTGATCGGCACCATCTCCGGCGGCAAGAGCCGGCAGGATCCGCTGGGCGGCGTGGAGACGGCGGGCGGCGAGACGGTGGTGAAGGCGATCTCGGATGCGACGGACGATCCCGAGGTCGCGGCGATCGTCGTGCGGGTGGACTCGGGCGGCGGTGATGCGCTCGCGTCCGATCTCATCTACCGGGCCATTCTGCAGGCGAGGAAGAAGAAGCCGGTGATCGCCTCCATGGGCAACACCGCGGCGTCCGGCGGCTACTACGTCGCGATGGCGTGCGATCAGATCTTCGCCTCGCCCACCACCGTGACCGGCAGCATCGGCGTGTTCATGATGAAGCCGTCGGTGGAGAAGCTGGGCGAGAAGGTCGGCGTCCACACCGACATCATTCAGCGTGGCCCGCTCTCGAATCTGCTCTCGCCGTGGAAGGACTGGACGCCCGAGGAGCAGGCCGCGGCGCAGAAGTGGACCGACTCGTTCTACGACGGGTTCATCACGCGAGTCGCCGAGAGCCGAAAGTTGCAGAAGGCGGACGTGGACAAGATCGCGCGCGGCCGGGTCTGGGCGGGCGACGACGCGAAGAGCCGCGGCCTCATCGATACGTTCGGCGGCCTCTCCGACGCGCTGGCGGAGGCGAAGAAGCGCGCCGGCATCTCCGAGAAGGACGAAGTGGACCTCGACTTCGGCGGCGGGCCGAACGGGATCCTCTCCGCGCTGGGCGGCGAGCCGGGCGTCTTCTCTCCGCCGGTGAACGTGACGATCAACGCGCTGCCGCTGGACGTGAAGGCCGCGTTCGACGCGATGGGCGTCGCGCCGTCCGTGCTGCTCAGCCCCGGCCTCAAGGCGATGATGCCGTTCTCGGTGAAGGTGGAGTGAGAGCTTTGCGCAGGGTGCCGCCGCCCCGGGAGTAATCCCCCGACGTTCGCGCGTCCTTCGCTGGGCTAGATTCCCTCCACTCGTTGGAGGGGATCACTTGCTCATTGCCGTGTTGTCCGCGCAGCTGCTGCTCGCAGCCGCGCCTGCCGAACGCGCCCAGCTGCTGGTTCAGGATCTCACCGTCGGAGCGGGGATCGATCCCGGCACCGTCACCGCTATCACCGAGAGCCTCGGCGCCGAGATCGATCGCCGCGGCTACTTCAAGAGCGTCACCTCGAAGGACGTTCAAACACTCCTCGGAGTCGAGCGGCAGAAGCAGCTCGTGGGCTGCAACGACGCCTCCTCGAGCTGCCTCTCCGAGTTGGCAGGCGCCCTGGGCGCGCCGTACGTGCTCTCGGGAAGCGTGAGCAAGCTCGGCTCCGCGATTCAGCTCACCCTGCAGATGCTGGATGTCGGCAAGGCGCAGACGGTGGCGCGAGCGATCCGCATCGCGAACGACGTGGACTCGCTGCGAGCGACGATTCCGTGGGCGTTGGCCGAAGCGACGGGCACCCCGCCGCCGCCGCTGCCTTCGAAGCTTCCCGCGATGAGCCTCGTCATCGGCGGTGGCGCCGTGCTGGTGGGCGGGCTCGCGTACGGCGGTCAGGCGCTGCTCCAGGAGCGGGATGCGCAGACCGAATTGCACCTCGGCGAGACGTCCGCGGGCGTGCTGGACACGCCGTCCCACTACCAGAAGCTCGGCGACGACCTCGCGCGGCAGAAGACGCTGGGGCTCGCGGGAATAGCGCTGGGAGCTGTGCTCGTCGGCGCGGGCATCTATCTGTGGCCCGCGACTCCCGGCGGTGGCGGCGGGCAGGTCGCGTTCGTGCCATTGCAGGGCGGCGGGATGTTCGCGTTCTCGTTCACGGAGGGCGTGCGATGAAACGGCTCCTCATCTTCGCTCTCTCGTTCGGCGTCTTCTTCGGCTGCAAGAACCAGCTCGATGACGAGAAGCCCCGGCTCTACAAGTGTGACCGCGACGGAGGCGAGGCGTGCCCCGGCGGCTGGACGTGCGGGCTCGAAGGTTATTGCCACAGCCCGGACGCAGAAGGCGCGTTCAAGTGCGAGCACAGCTCGGACTGCGGCGGCGGCTGGCACTGCGGCGTGCGAGGCGTCTGCTACGCGCCCACGACGACGACCGAGCCCTGCCGTCAGGACGCGGGGGTGGGTGAAGGCAGCGATTGCGCGGAGGGGTTCCGCTGCGGGCTCGAGAGCACGTGTCATCCGAGCAATGTCGCAGGCCCCTACAAGTGTGAATCCGATTCGGACTGTGAGTCCGGATGGCGGTGCGCACAGGACAAAGTCTGCGTGGATGTGGCAGGGCAGGCGCTGGACCCGCATGCCAACACAGTCTCGAACGCGAGGCTGAGCCCTCTGCTGCCCACGGATGCGGAGCAGGTCGCGATGACGCCTTCAGCAGGCTACAGCAGCGGAGCAAATCTCGCATTGGCCTGGTCGCGCGGATCGACCGTGTCCGTCTTCCTCGCGGGCGCGTCCGATTTGTCCAATGTGCAGCAGTTCGACGTCACCCTCCCTGCTCCCCCCACGTCGCTGGCGCTCGTCACCGACTACGTCTTCGCCTCCGGCCCCTTTGGAGTCGTTCGGGTCTCGCCGCAGGGGGATGCAGGAACGGTGGACCTCGAGCTGGATGCGGGCACGACGCGCCTCGTGCACGACGAGGAGCAGATCACCGGACAGACGGTGATCGCCTACAACTCCAGCAGCCTCACGGCGCTCCTGCCGTTCTCACAGAGTTATCCGGGGAGCGCGCCGCCGGGGATCGCCATCAACGACGTGGCGGCGTGGCCCACTCAATACAACTCGAGCAACGGACAGACTTCGCTGCTGGCGGCCACCAACCACGGCTTCTATTTCGCGCCGAATCGGAACGTGAGCTTCGTCACGCTGGACGGCGGAAACAGCAACGAGCCGGTGCTGCGGCCCGTGAGTCTGCCCGGCGTCCCGGGAGATGGCTGTTCGGGCGCGCCTGCCCCAGAGCTTTCGCGTGTGCGGTTCCTGCAGGGCAACAACGCGTACGACAATGAAAACCTGCTCGCGGTGACCACCGCGAACGATGCGTTGCTCTATCTGTGGCGGCCCGCGCCCCTCACCACTGACGGAACCGCCGCGTGCTCACAGTTGGCGGATCTGAGCCTCGTCTGGGGACCTTGCGCGCCGTGTGGAGCGGGCGAGACGCTGGTGGACCTGGGCGGCAATCCACTGGCAGAGACTCGATCCGTCGAGACCCTGTGCCGCGGCGCGGATGGAAAGCTCGTGCGCTACCAGAACGTCCCCGCCGACGATGGCGGCGTCTGCCCGCAGGTGAAGCTGCAGATTCGAGAGAGCGCCGCCCCGGGGATGACCCTGCAGCTGGGCACGACCCTCGTGGACGGCGTGGACAAGATCGGAATGCCGCTCACCTGCGCCGGCCCCGAGTGCAAAGGGCTGCTCTTCGACGGGATCGCGGACCGCGTGGTGGGAAATGGGGACACCCTCGTGGTCTTCCCGCCGCCCCACATCGTGAATAACGGGATCACGCAGGATGACGGATCGCTGCTCTGGAAAGGCGTGGGCCTCATCCCGGTGACGACGAACATCTACCTCGCCGGTGGAATCGATGAGCGTCCCGACCTGGCGATCACCGGCAACCGGAGCTCCGGCAGCGACTTCGATCACGACCTGCGGGTGAGCTTTCTGGATCAGTTCGTGAACCCAGCTCCCTACGTGGACAACGTCGCCGGTGTGGTCGCGCGTCTGCGCAACTCCACGGATTACATGCCTGCGATCAACGGTGGATTCGGCCTCACCGGAACAGAGGAGATCGCCCGCGGCGTTGTCGCGGACGACGCGGATGGCGGACATTGGCTCGCCGTTGGCGTGGGAGATCGGATCTGGGCGGCGCCCGGAGCCGATCACCTCGGGCAGGACGGAGGCATCGTCGACTTCGACATCAAGCTCGTGCCGCTGTCCTTCGGTCGCATTCAGTCGCTCGCGATGGGCCCGCCGACAGGGGGCAGCGCGAAGGGATTGCTCGAAGGGTACGCCGTGGTCTCTCAGCGGCTGTTCCGGATCACCGTTCCCTCCGGGCAACTCTGGCTGTCGGATGAAATTCGCCTCGCGGACGCGGTGCCGCTCAAGGTGTGGCGCGAAGGTTCGAAGGGGCGCGTCGGGACGGCGGACGGGCGCGTGTTCGGACTTCCGATTCCGGTGCAGCTCGCGGGCGCGGTTGATGGCGGCGTCGCGCTGGACTTCGCGGACCTCTGCGGCCAGGGCATCGCGCTGACGCCCACGGGACCCTACAAGCTCGTGGCGACGGGTGGCCCCGAGGGGAAATGGGAGCCCATCGTGTTCGACACCTTCCCCGCCGCGAACGATCTCGGCGCGACGTGGGTTCCGCCGCTTCATGTCTCGCGCGAAGGCAAGCTCCACAAGGTCGTGGTGATGAACAAGCTGGGCCTCGTGATGCAGCTCTCCGCTCAGTGCGGGGATTAACGCTGACGATTAAGGGTTCCTTGAACCCCAATCGCCCGTGCTAGGGTCCGCACCGCTCATCCGGCGACGTTCTCTCTGAGGACGTTCCGGCCGAGCATCAGGAGTCCGGCGGTTCGGAAGGCGGCAGCAGTTCGCTCCCCCTTCCCCGCTCTTCAGGCCTCCTGCCCACGACGACCATCACCTCGGGCGCCTCGAAAAGGCGACCCACGCAGAGAGCTTCATCCATGAACCAGGATCCGAACGACCCGAACGACCCCAACGACCGCCCCAGTCCCCCCGAAGGCGGCGGCGGCGACTTCGACGGCGGCGATGACGGCGGTGGCGACGACGAGGGTCCGGACGACGGCGGCTCGGAGGGCGGAGACGGCGGAGGCCAGGACGCAGGCGGCGCACCCCAGCAGGGACAGGGCGGACAGCCGGGTCAGCCCGGCCAGGGTCAGGGCGCTGGGCGCAGGCGGCGGCGGCGGCGCCGTCGCGGCCGCGGGATGAACGTGCAGTTCACCCCCGAGGGTCAGGCGTACCGGATGGTGCAGGGCCCGGACGGTCAGCAGCAGCAGGTGATGCTGACGCCTCAGGAATTGGAGCAGTGGAAGGCGCGTCAGGCTCAGCAGCAGCAGCAACAACAGCAGCAGCAGCATGGCCAGCAGGGCGGTGGCGGCGGCGGGGGCGGCGGACAGCAGCATCGCGGCGGCGGTCAGCAGCAGCAGCAGGCGGCGCCGGGGCAGCTCGTCCAGGTCGAGGGCGTGCTGGACACAGACGTGAAGGGGCCGAACGCGTTCCTGCGTCAGATCAAGAAGAACCTCCTCGCGCAGCCGGATGACCCGGAGCTGCCGAAGAACCTGGTGCAGAAGCTGCGCCTTCGTCAGGGCCAGTACCTCGTCGCGCAGGCGCAGATGCGCGGACAGAAGGGGCTGATTCAGAAGGTGGATCTGGTCGAGGGGCTCCCGCCGGATCAGGCGCACCGCCGTCCGCACTTCCAGGATCTCACCTCGGTGGATCCGACCTCGACGCTGAAGCTCGAGAACTCGCACGCCGAGATGGTGACGCGCGTGCTGGATCTGATCGCGCCCATCGGCAAGGGCCAGCGCGCCCTCCTTGTCGCCCCGCCCAAGAGCGGCAAGACCGTGATGATGCAGCACATGGCTCACGCGATCAGCGCCAACTATCCAGAGGTGCACATGATGGTGTTGCTGGTGGACGAGCGGCCTGAAGAAGTCACCGACATGCGCCGCACGATCAAGGCCGAGGTTCTTGCGTCCTCAAACGATCGCCCGACGCCGGATCACCTCAAGGTCGCGGAGATGGCGATGGAGCGAGCGCGCCGGATGGTCGAAGCGGGCAAGGACGTGATCATCCTGCTCGACTCGATCACCCGCCTCGCCCGAGCCTTCAACAAGGAGGTCGACTCGTCCGGCCGCACCATGACCGGCGGCGTGGACAGCCGAGCGCTGGAGCGCCCCAAGCGGATCTTCGGCTCCGCTCGGGCGACGGAGGAGGCCGGCACGCTCACCATCGTCGGCACCGCCCTCATCGACACCGGCAGCCGCATGGACGAAGTCATCTTCGAAGAGTTCAAGGGCACCGGTAACTCGGAGGTCACCCTCGACCGGCTGCTCGCGGAGAAGCGCGTCTTCCCCGCGATCAACATCCCGCAGTCCGGCACGCGCAAAGAGGAGAAGCTCTTCACCCAGAAGGAGTACGACAAGGTGAAGAAGCTCCGCCAGATGCTCTTCAACGTGAAGCCGGTGGAGGCGATGGAAGCGCTGGTGAAGCGGCTCTCCCGCTACACGTACAACGACGAGTTCCTCGACGAACTGTAGCTAGCGGCCCGCCTTCTGGAATTCGTCCACGCGGAACTGCAGCCGTTTGAACACGTCGTTCGTGGACGTGGCGTCCTTCGGCAGATACGCGATGCCGAAGGACCGCAGGTAGCCGCCGTCCGCGCCGCGCGTGCTCCAGCCCCAGCCTGACCGGTTGTCGTTGTCGTACGGATCCATCGCCGGCACCTTGTCGAGCTTCTGCATGTCCTCGCGCGAGCCCATCCCGGTTCCGTAGACGACGCAGGGGTACTCGGTGCAGTCCACGGACGTGACGGTCGCGTCCTTGAAGCCCGCTTCTTTGAGCGCCTTCTCCACCGCGATGCGCATCGGCTCCTGCTCGAAGCGGGGCGCGAGGTTCGGCGGTTTGGGGATCGCGGCGCCCTCGCGCTCCGCCCTGTCCTTCTCCGTCGCCTCCAGCTTCGCCTGGACCGTCATCAGCTTGCTGTTGAGCTCCACGACCTGCGTCTGGAGTTGCTGCACGGCCTGCTCGGCGCTCGTGCACTTCTCAGCCGCCGTGCTGCCCGAATCGATGGAGGCAATCCGAACAGGAAGTGGTGATCCCAGCGGCGATGCGGGCGGAGGTTCGTTCCTCGCCTCGGCGCACGGCTGCTGAACGATCTTCGCCGGCGGAGGCTCGCCGTTCCCAAACAGGAGCGCGCCGAGCCCCAGGCCCACGATCAGCGCCACCAACGCAGCGACCGCTACTTTCATGGGACCTCGCGAAAAAAAACTGCGCCCGCCTCAGGAGCAGAGACGAGCGCAGCTTCTCACACTGCCGGCTTTACGGCCGCGGTCCGACCTGCGTCACCGTTCCGCTCGGGTACTCGGCGCCGGTGTAGCCGGAGTAGTCCACGGAGTTCGCGCGCGTCTGGTTGAACTTCGTCGGCACCGAGGCCACGTCGGAGGTCCAGTAGTTGAACTTGAGGTTCGCCGTCCCGGTCTCGGTGGAGTCCACCACTTCGTAGTGGTCCGCGGCCGTGAACGTCGTGAGCTCGGCGTTCGTCACCGAGATCGTGTCCGTAGCGGACGACCAGCCGGTGTCCCCCACGTTGACCTTTACGGACGTCACGTTCGCGGGGACGTAGACCCAGCCGGTGAAGTTCGAGGTGAAGGTCTTCAAGTTGTTGCCTGCCCCGTCGAGCAGCTGGCCGGAGACGTAGCTGGCGCCATCCGTCTCCGAGTAGCTCACGTACACGCGGTGAATCGCTGAGCCTGAAGGCGCGGTGTACGTGCTGGACGTCGTGGACGAGCCGCAGCAGGTGTACGACGCGCTGAGGTTCGGGTTCACGAACGTCGAGTCGTATGACCCCATCACCGCGTTCCCGTAGATGTTGCTGTAGTTCAGCGTGGGGCCAGGCGCGCCGGAGGCGGTCTGCCAGATCGCCACGCCGGTATCGTTGTTGAACTTGACGATGTTGTAGCTGGCCGTCGTCGCGCTGCTGCTGCCCTGGATGTTGAAGCCATTGCCGTTGTTGTACGTGATGAGGTTGTAGTTCACCGACGGCGACGCATCCCAGATGAAGACGCCCGCCCAGCCGTTGTTCTGGATGGTGGAGTCTTCGATGAGCGGCGTCGACGCGTTCTGCACGAAGATGCCGCCGCCGCTGTTCGTCTTCACCAGCGCGTGCGAGACCTGCACGCCCGTGGAGCCGTTGTTGATGTCGATGCCCGGCCCCGTGCTCCCCTCGATGTCCGGGCGGGTCAGGATCGTCCCGTCCGCGTTGTTGAGGTACACGCCCTTGCCGCCCGCGCCGCTGACCACGAGATCGGTGAGCAGCGCGCCCGTGGAGCCGTTCAGGTAGACCGCGTCGCCGCTGCCTCCCTGGACCGTGACCTTGGTGAGGTTGGAGGGGCCACGCAGCTCCAGCGCCGTCTTGCCGTTGATGACGTTCGCGTACGTCCAGGTGCTCGCGTTGGTGGAGGTGGTGCCCGCGAGGACGATGCGCTGGAAGGCATCACCGGTGGAGGTGCCCTGCGCCTTGAAGACGACGGGGCTGGTCACGCTGCCCTGCACCGTCAGCTTGCCGTTCGCGGTGAGCGTGAAGTCGCCCGCGCCGTCCTGGTTCTGATCGTGCTTCACGAACTCGATGTCAGTGCCCGCGGAGACGATCACCTCCACGCCCGCCGGAATCGTGATGTCGCCCGTCACGTAGACCGTGCCGCTCCACGTCTGCGCCGCGAGGGTGCCGGACTTGTACGGATCGCGCACCCAGCCGGACCCGAACTGCGCGCCCACGAAGACCTGAAGGTTCAGCGCGGAGGTGCGCGTCATCGAAACGCGGGAGAGCACGTTCGGCCAGGTGCCGAGATAGTTGTTCTGGAAGTTCGGCGTGCCCGCGGAGGTGACCGCGACCACATCTGAAGCGCCGGTGGTGCCCAGCAGCTCCACCTGCGTGACGGAGATCGTGTCCGTGGCGCTGGACCAGCCGGTGTCACCGACGTTCACCTTCACGGAGGTGGTTCCGTCCGGGACGAACAGCCAGCCGCTGAAGTTGCTGTTGAGCGTCTGGAGCGTGTTGCCCGCGCCGTCCAGCACCTTGCCGGTGACGTAGCTCGCGCCGTCGGTCTCCGAATAGCTCACGAAGACGCGGTTGATCGTCTTTCCCGTGGGAGCGCTGTACGTGCTGGACGTCGTGGACGAGCCGCAGCAGGTGTAGCTCGCGGAGAGGCTCGCGGAGACCGTGCTGGCGAGCATGGAGCCGGAGGTTCCATTGCTGTAGATGTTGTTGAGCGTGACGGTGGGATTCGGATCGCCCGCGCCGTCCGACCGCAGCCCCACGCCCTCGCGGCCGTTGCTGCGGACCTGGTTGCGCGTGACCGTGCCGGAGGAGGTGCTCAGGAAGGCGACGCCCGCCTTGGTGTTCAGCTCGCTCGTGCTGTCGGAGAGGTTGAAGCTGCTGCCCGTGCCCACCCACGCGCCGTCTTCGCCGTTGGACTGGAGCAGCGAGTTGGTCATGGTGACGCCGGAGCTCGCGCTCTCCCAGATGCCCCAGAGCGTGTTCTGCTTCGAGGTGAGCTGATCGATCGTCACGCCGGTGGAGCCGTTGTTCACCGCGACGCCCGCGCGGCCGCACAGCGTGGTGGTGACGACGCTCAGCGCCGCGCCGTCCGCGTTGTCCAGGTAGATGCAGTCAGAGCGCGTCTGCCGGACCGTGACGTTGCTGACCGAGGAGCCGTTCTTGATGTCGAGGCCCACGTCCGCGTACTCGATCGTCGCGTAGCTGATCGTGGACGGCGTCGTGCCGGTGATCTGGATCCGATCCCAGCTGCCCGGGGCCTTGGCGGCAGACGACTGGCCGGAGAAGAGCACCGGGCTCGCCGCGGTCCCCTGCACGTCCAGCTTGCCCTGGATGAGAATCCCGTAGTCGCCGATGCCGTCCGAGTTGGTGTCCGCCTTCACGAACAGCACCTGCGTGCCGGACGCGATGGTGAGCACGTTGCCTGATGGCACGGTGATGTCGCCGGTCACGATGATCGTGCCGTACCAGGTGGTCGTGGTGACGCTGGTGCCGCCGATGTACTGGACGTTCTGGAAGGTGATTTGCCGCGTGGTGCTGCTCACCTGCCCCGCGGCGTCCTTCACCTTCATGCCGATCGTGTACGTGCCCGCGGCCGTGTAGTCGTGCGTGTCCAGCTTGCTCGTGGTGTACGCGGTATCGCAGCTGCCGTTGTTGTCCCAGTCCCA
>JBJMQN010000674.1:0-5322 GCA_045802665.1 Myxococcaceae bacterium
AAGGTGAAGCCGCGGCAGCTCACCCTGACGCCGACGCTGTTGAAGGGACTGGCGAGCGTCGCTGACGTCGTGTCGCGCACGACGGGAAAGCACCTCCCGTTGAATCGGAAGCTCGCGAAGCAGCTCCTCGCTCCGGCGTGGACGTGCTCGATGGAGAAGGCGCACCGGCTCCTCGGGTTCAAGGCGAAGAGAGGACTGGAGGAGTCCATCCGCGAGAGCGGGCGCTGGTACGTGCAGCACGGGTGGCTGTAGCGCCTAAACGTCCTCCCCACGCAGGGCAGTTCTTTTACGACTTCGGCGTCAGCACCTCGCGTGCTAGAGCCAGCGGCCGCCTCATGAACAGCAGCAGCACCTTCAAAAAAGGCGCGTTCTACGACGTGGATGGCACGCTCATCCGCACCAACGTCGTGCACGTGTACGCCTATTACGCGATGAACCGGGGCTCGATCCTCGGGAGCCTGGGCCGGACCGCCAGCACCGTCGCGTCGCTGCCGATCTTCGGCGGCCTGGACGTCTTCAACCGCAAGGTCTTCAACGAGTTCTTCTACCGCTACTACGCGGGGCTCACGGAAGATCGCCTCGTCACGCTCGCGGAAGATCTCTTCGAGGACGTGATCAAGGACAAGATCTACGACGAGGCTCAGGACCTGATCGACGAGGCTCGCCGCAGCGGCTGCAAGATCGTCCTCGTCACCGGCGCGCTGGATTTCAGCATCATGCCGCTCGCGCGTTTCCTCGGCGCCGACGATGTCCTCGCGAACAAGATGCAGTTCGTCGGCGGCGTCGCCACCGGCAAGGTCATCCCTCCCATCATCGAAGGCGCGAACAAGGCCAACGTGATTCGCGACTACTGCGTGAAGAACGGGATGGAGCTCGACAAGAGCTTCGCCTACTCGGACAGCGCCTCTGACTACCCCATGCTGGCCGTCGTCGGCCGCCCCACCGCGGTGAACCCGGACTTCCGGCTCCGTTCGCTGGCGCGCGCCTACAACTGGCCCATCCTCGATCTCAAGTAACGAACCGCCCATGCGCCCCTTGAAGACCCTCAAGAAGCTGTACGACGAGGAATCTCACATCGTCACGCAGGAGAAGGGCTCGCCCCCGCGCGTCATCTTCTCCGGCGAGGACTTCCTCCTCGAGGATTTGCCCGAAGGCACCCGCGTCATCTTCCCGCGTCCGCCGCTGGAGGGCGTGCCGAACCTCAAAGCCGCGATTCGCTGGGCGATCAACCACCCCGAAGGCATGGACCCGCTGCACGCGCTGCTCCGCCCGGGGATGAAGGTCACGATCGCGATCGACGACATCTCGCTGCCGCTGCCGCCCATGCGCACGCCGGATGTGCGGCAGACGATCCTGGAGATCGTGCTCGAGCTGCTCGGGGACTCTGGCGTAGACGACGTGCACCTGATCATCGCCAACGCGCTCCACCGCCGGATGGATGAAGGCGAGATGAAGCGGATGGTGGGGCAGAAGATCTACGACGCGTTCTACCCGGACCGTTACTACAACCACGACGCCGAAGATCCAGACGGCATGGTGGAGCTGGATCGCACGAGCCACAACGAGGTCGTGCGCATCAACCGCCGCGCCGCCGAATCCGACCTCCTCATCTACGTCAACATCAACCTGGTCCCGATGGACGGTGGCCACAAGTCGGTGGGCACGGGACTCGCGGACTACGAGTCACTCAAGGCGCATCACAACGCGCGCACCATCCGCGAATCCGACAGCTACATGGAGCCGTCGCGAAGCGCGCTGCACCGCTCCACCGAACGCATCGGCCGCGCGATCGACAAGCACCTCAAGGTCTTCCACATCGAGACCGCGCTGAACAACAAGATGTTCGACGGGCAGATGGAGTTCCTCATGAAGAAAGAGGAGGACTTCACCGAGTTCGACCGGCTCAAGTTCCAGGGCATGCAGTACGCGCTCAAGCGCATGCCGCGGCAGGCGAAGCGGAAGCTCTTCTTCAGCGTGCCGGCCGCCTACGACGTGATCGGTGTGCACGCGGGCGCGACCGAGCCCACGCACGAGAAGATCCTGGAGCTGTGCTGGAAGCAGTACTCCGTCCCCGTCGAAGGCCAGAGCGACGTCGTCATCTTCGGCGTGCCGTTCGTCTCGCCCTACAACGTGAACAGCATCCTGAACCCGCTGCTCCTGCAGGTCATGGGGCTCGGGTATCTGTTCAACCTGAACCGCGGCGTGCCGCTGGTGAAGAAGGGCGGGGTCATCATCCTCTGCCACCCCGCGTACGACGAGTTCGATCCGGTGCATCACCCGAGCTACATCGAATTCTTCAATCGGCTCTTGCCCGAGACGCGCGACGCGATGGTGCTGGAGCACAAGTACGAGCGCGAATTCGCCAAGAACCCGAGCTACGTCCACCTGTACCGCAAGGGCAACGCCTACCACGGCGCTCACCCGTTCTACATGTGGTACTGGGGCGAGAACGGCCGCCAGCACGTGGGCAAGGTGATCGTCGCGGGCGCGGAGAACAACCACGTGCCGGAGATCCTCGGGTGGGATCGCACGGACACGCTCTCGGAGGCGATTGATCAGGCGCGCGGCTTCATGGGCCGCAACGCGTCCATCAGCCTCGTGCACATGCCGCCGATTCTTCAGACGGACGTGAAGCTGTGAGGCTCGCGTCGCGCGTCCAGCGTTGAGCGTCGAGCGTGGACGGCGGCGCTCCTGAATCGGCTTCGGTCTCCAGGCTTCGCGATCCGCGAGTGCAGTGGGGTTTGATCGCGGCGGTCTCGTTGCTGGTCGCGCTTCACGCGTGGCACTTCAAGGCGCTTCAGGACTTCGGCGTGTTTCACCGCGCGGGAGGGCGGTTCTCGGCGGGCGAGTCGCTGTACCGCATCGACGACGGCATCGAATGCTTCAAGTACGCGCCCCCGGTCGCCGCGCTGTTCGTTCCGCTTGCTGCAATTTCGTTCAAGTGGTCGGCGCTGCTGTGGATGTTGATCTCGGCGGCGACGCTGGTTGCGTTCTGGCGGTGGAGCTTCAAGTGGTACGCGCCTTCCGCGGCTCCCGTCTGGCACCTGATCGCGTTCGTCTGGCTCATTCCCTACCTGCGCTTTCTCTTTGCGTTGGGGCAGTGCGATCTGCTCGTGCTGTGCGCGCTCGCGCTCAGTGAGACGACCGCGAAAAAGTACCCGTGGGCTTCGGGCCTGCTCTGGGCAGCGGCGTGTCTGTTCAAGCTGCCGTTCCTCATCCTGCTGCCGTTGGCGCTGCTCTTCCGCGAGTGGAAGCGCATCGGTGGTCTCATCGTGGGGCTCGCAGTGGGACTCGCCCTCCCCTCTCTCCGCTACGGCGTCGGCGGTACCGAACAGCTTCTGTCCGAATGGCGAAGCCTGCTCGCGGCGACCACTCCGCCCATGCTCTGCGGCTTCGACAACCAGAGCCTCTACGGGATCGTCTGCAGGCTCGGCGTCGCGCCGGAGAGCGGACTGCTCTTCTACGGAATCGTGTGGACGGTCGCGCTGGCGGTGATCATCGCCACGGGCTGGGTCGTCATCGCGCTGTTCCACCGAGATCGGGAGCTCGCGCGGAAGGTCGCGTTCGCGATCGCGCTCTATCTCTCGGCGTTCCTCTCGCCGCTGGGGTGGAGATCGAACCTCGTCGCGCTGCTGCCGTTGTTCTTCCTCGTCGCCGCGAACTGGTCCGCGCTCACGAGGCCCGTGCGGATCGCGGTGGCGTCCTTCGCCACGCTCAACACCGTCATCGGGCTTCTGGTCTACGACGTGATCGGCAAGACGGCGTTCAACTGGCTCATCGTGCACCGCGCGATCGGGTTCGTCGCGTTGCTCTTCGTCGCAACCGCCATCGTCGGCGTGCTCCGCTCACCGGCCACCGCCATGCAGCGACCCCGGGAACCGCTCGACGCTCGACGCTAAACGGTCAACTCGTCCGCTGTAGCAAGCCGAATACCCCTGTGCTCAAGTCCGGCCGCACATGCTCGCGCTCTTTGTCGCTCTGACGGTCGCAGCGGCTCCCGCGGCTGAGTCGCACAAGTTCTCGCTGGCGGCTCCGGGCCTCAGCTACTCCGGAATCGATCAGGACACCGGCGATCTCTTCCTCGACTACTTCACCCAGCAGCTCGGCGTGAAGGGCGGCATCGCGGTCAGCTCGCCCAACGAGGTTGCGAAGCTCATCGGCACGCAGAAGCAGAAGGAGCTGCTGTCCTGTGTCGAGACCGGTGGCCCGTGCTTCACGGACGTGGCGGGCACGCTTAAAGCGGACGGTGTGATCACTGGCAGCATCAGCAAGCTCAGCTCGGGCCTGGCGGCGAGCTTCCGAATACTGTCGCCCGTCACCGGCCAGCCGATGGCCATCTACTCGAAGCACGACGCCAGCGAAGAGGGGATGCTCGTCTTTCTCGAAAAGTCCGCCGACGACTTCGCGACGCAGATGCACATGGCGAACGACAAGCCGATCACGCTCGCCGAACAGAAGCCCATCCTCGACACGAGCTACGAACATCCGGTCACCCGGACGGGACCCACCAAGCTGTGGATCGTCCCGGCCGTGCTGGGGACGGCGGCGTTCGGCGCGGCGGGCTACGAGTACTACCTCGCGTCGACGACGAACGATCGGCTCCGGACCGGAGACCGCGACGTCACCGACGTTGCGTCGCTGGACCGGCTCGTCGCGACAGGAAAGCAGCAGCAGCAGTACTCGGCGATCGCTGCTGGCGCGGGGCTGTTCTGCTTCGGCGTGATGACCGCCATTCTGCTCGCGAGCGGAACGGATGAGCCGAGGCCGACCTTGAGCATGTCGGTGTCCGCGCACGGTGCGGGGTTCGTGTTCGAAGGAGCGCTGCCGTGAAGCGACTGTGGATGGCGCTTCTCTTGTGCTCGCTCGCCGCGTGCATCAACTTCGACAACTCCCGGGACGACTTCTGCGAGAAGAGGCCGGACGTCTGCTTCGGTGATGGCGGCGTCGGCGGCGGTGGTGGAAACGGAAACGACGGCGGCACCGACGCAGGAATCGACGCCGGCCTCGGTGACGCGGGACTGGATGCTGGCGAGGACGGCGGCACGGACGCGGGCGTCGATGCAGGGTTCGATGCCGGCATCGACGCGGGTTTCGACGCTGGCGTGGATGCGGGGCCGATTCCGGGCTGGTCCGTCAGGGTGGGCGGTCCTTTCTGCGTGAACGAGCTGACCCTCGTTGGCCTCGGACAGAACAGCTCCGGACAGGTCACTGTCGCGGGGACGGCGGATGGTGTCTGCGACGTGACCGGGAGCGGCGCCGCGCAGGCGTACAGCTCAGCGTTCTTCACGCTCTTTGAGCCGGACGGCGGCGCGGATCTCGTTC
>JBJMQN010000675.1:0-8651 GCA_045802665.1 Myxococcaceae bacterium
AGCGCAGGGAGATCGGCGAGTTGGACCCGACGTCTCGCTGCTCTACGCCGACTCTCGCGGCTGCCATCCGAGGCCGTCGCAGTCGCAGGCGACGCCGGTCTGATTCGGCGCGATGCCGCTGCCTCGGCAGCGTGAGCAGGTGAGGGCGCCTTCGGGACGGGCGGGCAGTAGCTCTTTGAGGGCAGGGAACTGGTGAGCTGCCTGCGCGATGGCTCGCACTCGGGCGCGGACATCGCTCACCTCGACCGGATCCTCCTGCCAGCGCGCGAGCATCACCGCGCCATCCGCGCGCAGGCCGTAGAAGCCTTCGCGCACGATGTAGAGCGGCAGCAGAGCGAGTCGGAGCGCCGCGGATCGGACGTCGCCCCGCCAGAGCCCGTCTCCGTCGCGCAGGCCGTCCAGCCACTCAGAAAAGTCGCACAGCGCGTGCTGCGTTCCGGCGATCGAAGACATCGGGATGCCCCCTCCAGGACGACGTCTATCCGATCATGCAACAGCAGACCGCGAAGCGCCGATCGGGGATTCCCGCGAGCGACTCCCAAACTGGGAGTCCCTCACGCCCCGGCGATCAACGCGATCAACAGCACGATCGCCAGGATCGCGACGACGCCCAGCACCGCGATCACCGCCAGCTGCTGCGGGTTCTGCAGCGCCCTGGACACGGCGTTCCCGCCCTTGTCCTTCAGCTGCTTCGGCTCCTGCTCTTCGAGATCCGGCGACGGCTCCTCGGAAGGCGATTCCTCCGCGGGCGCCTCGTCTTCGCTCGCCGCGGCCTCCTCTCGGGGGGCGTCTTCCTCCGCGGGGGACTCTTCCGACGGCTGCGAATCTGGCGGCGCCTCTTCTTCTGCCGGGGCCGCCTCCTCGGGCGCTTCCTCTTCCTTCGCGGCGGCCTCGGCGCGCGCCTGCTGCTTGCTGCTCTCGGTGCTCTCGCCCTCTTCTTCGGGGAGCACGACCGGGGCCTCGCGGACCTCCGACGGATCCAGGAACAGCAGCCGGATGCCGCCGATCTCCACCTCGTCGCGATCCTTCAGCGTCTTGCGCGTAGTCCGCTTCTTGTTGACCTTGATCCCGTTGCGGCTCTGGAGATCCTCCACGTGCACGCCGGACCAGTCGCGCCGGAACTTGGCGTGCTTGCGCGAGATGAGGTCGTCACCCTTGAAGATGATGTCCGCGCCCTCTTCGCGGCCAACGACCAGCTCCTGCGCCTCTTCGATCGGAATCTTCTGGCCCTCCTTCGGGCCATTCATGATCCGGAAGTACGGGCCTTCGCCCGCGCTGCCGATGCCGCGCATCACGTCCTTCACCACCGCCTTGGCGATGAACGACGTCTTGTCGTGGCGCGGCGGACCGTCTCCGTCCTTCGGCACGTCCGCGAGCCGGTCGAACGTGATGTCGAACTGCGCCACCGCCACGATGTCGCCGTTTCGGAGCAGCCGCTTCTCGCCCTTGGGCAGCGCCTTCTGATTCACCTGCGTGCCGTACGCGCTGCCAAGGTCCTCCACGAAGAAGAGCGAGCCGTCCTGCGTGATGCGCGCGTGCTGACGGCTCACGGCCTGCTGCGCGAGCACGACCTGGCACGCCTTGTCGCGGCCGATGAGGATCACCGGCTCGTCGAGCACGACCTCTTGCGCTTTTTCAGCTCCGCCCGCCTCGGCGCGCTGGCGGACCATCAGCCGGACGCTCATTCGGGGAGGATCAGTACGTGTTGGAGGAGACGACCTTCTCGCACGTCTCCACTTCCTTCGGAAAATCTTCGGCCGTCGCGAACTTCACGACGTTCTTGCACGCGATCAGCGCCTCTTTGTCCCGCCGCGCATCCCGGTAGATCTCGTACAGCCCGTAGTGGCACGGCGCGTACTTCGCATCCTTCTTGAGGCACTTCTTGTACGTGCGCTCCTCGTCGTTGAGCAGCCCCTTCTCGTGCATCTGCTTCGCGATCGTGAAGAGGCCCTCAGGCGTGTCGCTGTTCTCCTTGTTCTCCTTCGCCTCTTTCACCACCGGATCCAGCAGCGCGCACTTCCTCGCGATCAGCGCGGCGTTGTTGCGGCACTCGGAGTTGTTGGTGTTCGCCTCGATGCAGGAGGTGTACGCCTCCTTCGCCTCGCAGAACTTGCCGGCTTCGCTGCGGACATTGCCCAGGGTGTTCCACGCGTCGTCGTAGTCCGGTGCGCGCTCCACCGCCTTCTGGCACTCCTCCTCGGCCTCCTCGTACGCCTTCTCTTCCATCAGGATGCCGCAGAGCGAGTGGTGCGGATCCGCGAGCCCGTCATTGATCGCGATGATCGTCCGCAGCTCCTTCTTCGCCTTCTCCGTCTCTTTGAGGCCGATGAACGCGTGCGCGAGGTTGTAGCGGGCCTCGGTGTAGTCGGGGTTCACCTTCAGCGCTCGCTGGAAGTTGTCGTGCGCTTTGCCGTACTCGTGCTCCTGGTAATAGATGAAGCCGAGGTTGTTGTAGGCCTGCGCCTGCTCCTGGTTGTAGCGGAGCGCCTTGATGAAATACTCCTTCGCCTGATCGTTCTGGTTGCGGCGAAGCGCGATGAGACCCTTGTTCACCCAGAGGTCCGCGTACGTCGGCGAGAACTGCAGGCCGAGATCGCAGTAGACCTCCGCTCGGGTGAGGTCCCCTTCGTTGATCTTCTGCGCGCACAGCTCGTTGTTGTCGAGCGCCCGCTGGTGAACCGGCGGCGGCGTCAGGCAACCCGACACGAGGAGCGCGGCACCCAGAAGGCTCAGCGGCCAGAGCTTCGTAAGACTCATCGGCCTCGAGTGTACCTGCGACAGCGGCTGACTTTCCAAGGTGTTTCCGAGGTTTACGCCTTGTAGAGTCCCGCCCCGCATGTCCAAGACGCGCCTGCCTGCCTGGTGTTTCGCCGCGGTTTTGACCCTCGCGTTGCTCCGCCCCGGTGAAGCGAAGGCGCAGTTCGCCAACAAGAGCCTCGGCCTCGGGGTGGGCTACATGGGGCTCAACTTCGAGAACGTCGTCGACCGAGGCTTCCCGCTCGGGCTCGAGGGCACGCTCTACATCGAGAACGGCTTCGACCTCGTCGCTCACGCGTACGCGATGCTGCTGAACTCGCCGGTCTTCAACCAGCAGTACATCGGCGTCTATGGCGCCGCGGGCGTGCGCTACCTCTTCTCCGAGGAGCAGATCCGTCCGTACGCAGGCGTGGACCTGGCCTACTTCCAGACGTTCGGGCTCGGCGATCTTCAAATTCAGCGCGTGGGCTTAGGCCCGAACGTGGGCGTGGACTACTTCGTCGCCGACACGTGGAGCGTGGGCGTGCGCGGGCAGTTCACGCTGTACTGGCTTCTCAACTCGCCGGTGAACACGAGCCTCGGGGCGCACCTGAGCGTCTCGACCTGGTTCTAGGCCGCTCGTCGAGCCGGCGCCTTGCTGACCTTCTTCTTCTGCGCCACAAGCACCGCGGCGACGAGCAGCACCAGCTTCTCGTCCGAGAGGTGGGGCGGCTTGAACACGTCGCGCTCCTCCTGAAGCCGCAGGCTCAGCGCTGAGAACAGCTTCAGCCGCGCCTCCATGCCGAGCTCCTCGCGGCGGAGCGCCGCCTGGAAGATGACCTCCTGCTCCTCTTCGGAGAGCTTCGCCACGCGAGACTGGAAGAGCGCGTCCTCGAGCAGGTGCAGCTCCTCGTCCGGCCTCGACAGTGACGCCGGCACCGCGAGCTTCCGTTCGCGCACGACGATGGTCCCCGCGAGCATGTCGCCCAGCCGCTGGTGCGACTTGTTGAAGAGCGCGACCGTCCCGCCCACCAGATACAGCACCGGCAGCGAATCCACCGGCCGCCCCAGCGTGCGCAGCACCGCGTTCCAGAAGCCTATGCGGACGCCGTTCTCCTGAATGACCCGCAGCCCCAGCGCGCGCTTTCCCGGCGTCTGCCCGCTCCAGATGGACTCGAAGAAGACCGCGTAGCCCCACTGCACGAGGAACCAGAGGATGAAGCTGAGCGCGGAGGCAAACCCCGGCGCGGCGATCGACATCAGGATGACGCCGAAGAGAATTCCGACGGTGATCGCGGAGGTGATCAGCACGTCGATGAGCCACGCGAAGAAGCGGCTGTAGAGCCCGGCGAGGACGAAGTTGAACTGGACGTACTCGGGGGTGAGGACCGAGTGGGTGCCGTTCAGAAGGGACACCGTCTTCGTGGTGGTGCGGGCTGCCATCCGGTCTGGAACCTCACCACGGAAATCTCAGGCGGGCAAAGCGGCCTCGTGTGGCGGCTTCTGCATTTGAGCTAGCGTCCTCCGCATGGAGTTGGCGGAATTCGTCGAACGGCGCAGGCCGAAGTGGATGGAGCTCGAGCAGCTCCTCAACAAGTCCGAGGCGAAGGGCATCAAGTCGCTGAGCCTCGATGAGGCGCGGCTGCTCTCGCGGCTGTATCGCGCGACGTCGTCGGATCTGCTCTGGGTGCGCGCTCGGAGCGGGGCGGCGGACATCAGCGAGTACCTGAACGATCTCGTGGGCCGGGCGTATGCGCTCACCTATCCGGGCAAGCGGCCGCGGCTGTCGGACGTGACCAACTTCCTCGTGAACGTCTTCCCGGATCTGATGGCGCGCGAGGTCTGGGCGGTCGTCGCGGCGATTCTCCTGTTCTTAGGCGGCGGCCTGTTCGGCTACGTCGGGATGGTGTTCGACCCGGACGCGGCGATGTACCTCGTCCCCGAACAGCACAAGAAGCTCGATCCCGAAGAGCGAGCGAAACAGGAGGCCGCCGGCGAGACGGCGTCGGTGGATCAGCAGGTGGCGTTCTCCAGCTTCCTCTTCACGCACAACATTCAGGTCGCGTTCCTGTGCTTCGCGCTCGGCATCACCGCCGGAGTGGGGACCGCGATCATGCTGTTCGTGAACGGGATCATGCTGGGGTCGTTGGCGTTCGTGTACCACTCGAAGAATCTGGGCGGCTGGTTCTGGGCGTGGATCCTTCCGCACGGCATCCCGGAGATCACCGCCATCTGCATCGCCGGCGCGGCGGGCTTCGTGATCGCGCGCGGGATGATCGCCCCGAAGGGACTGCCGCGAGGGCTCGCCGTGAAGAAGGAGGCGATCACGGCGGTGAAGCTGCTCATCGGCACGCTCGCGCTGTTCATCCTCGCGGGGTGCATCGAAGGGACGATCTCGCAGATCCACCCGCCGAAGCTCTCCGTCGGCTTCAAGATCAGCTTCGCCCTCGCGATCGGGACCGGCGTCTACCTGTACCTGTGGTCCGGGTTTCTCCGGCGCGCGCTGCAGGGAGATGGTCCGCTCACAACACCCCGCGCGACTTGATGTCGAGGTAGCGGTTCACCGCCGCCAGCGACAGCTCCTCCGGGTGCACGTCCACGAGGTGCACGCCCTCCTGGCCGATCTTCGACTTCATCGCCTCGCGATCGATCAACAGCTCTGAAGCCACCGCGTGCTGAAACGCCTCTTCCGCGTTCGGCGGCGGCGTCTGCAGCAGATTGGTGAGCGCGGCGTCCTTCACCGAGATGCAGAGCGGGACGTGCCGGCGCGCGAGACGCCGGAGCGGGAACACCATCGTGGACGCCTGCTCCTCGTCCAGAAAGTCGGTGAACATCGCGACCAGGCTCCGGCGCGTGAGCCGCGTGTTCAGCTCCTTGAACAGCGCGATGTAGTCCACGTACGTGAGGTTCGGCTTCGCGGAGTAGAGCGTGTCCACGATCTTCCGGTACTGCGCTCGTCCGGCAGCCGGCGGCAGGTAGCTCTTCACGCCGTCCGCGAACACGACCAGCCCTACGCGATCGCCATTCCGAACAGCTACAAACGCGAGGAAGAGCGCCGCGTTGATCGCGTGATCGAACTTGGTGAGGCCGTCGACCTTGGCCGCCATCGACCTGCCCGCGTCCACGCACACGAGCACGGACTGCGATCGTTCGGACTCCATCACGCGCGTGACCGGCCTGTTCCTCCGAGCGGTCGCCTTCCAATCCACCTCGCGCACCGAATCGCCCTGCGCATAGTCCCGAAGCCGCGCGAACTCGCTGCCGCGCCCGTCGCGGCGAAGCTGCCGGAGCCCCAGGTTCACCAGATCCAGCGCCGCGCCTGAGAGCAGCAGCCGGCTCGCGCCGCGCAGATCCGGATACACGGACGCGGGTTCCGAAGCGGGGAAGACCTTCTCCCAGCGCACCAGCCCCAGCGGGCCGCGCACGCGCACGGTGAGATCTCCGAAGTTGAACTTGCCGCGCTTCTCCGGCGTCGCGCGGTAGGTGAGGTTCGCTCGCGAGCTGGCCTCGACGGAGAGCGGCACGATCTCCTGATCCAGCGCGAACTCCTCCGGGGCGTCGTCCTTGATCTCCAGCCGAACGGGCCGGTGGCTGCGGTTCACGACGTGAAGCTCGATGCGGTTCGCGACGCCCACCGAGAGCCTGTTCGGCATCTCGCGCCACACCTTGATGTCGAGATCGCGCGCGAGCAGCACGTCCATCAGCGCGCAGCCGATCAACACCCCGTCCAGCACGAGCACGAACGGCCACATCCCGCGCACGAACCCCGCCACCATCGCGGGGATCGCGAGCAGACATAAGACCGCCCAGAGCCGTGGAGTCGGGACGACCACGCTACCTCGGCACCTCGACGGCGTTGGTGACCTCGCGCAGCACTTCCTGCGGCGTCGCCCCATCCAGCTCCGCGTCCGCCGAGAGCAGCAGGCGATGCTTGAGCACGGGCTCGACGAGGAAGCGCACGTCGTCCGGCGTCACGAAGGACCGGCCGCGGAGCGCCGCGAGCGCCTTGCTGGCCAGCAGCAGATGCACGCCCGCTCGGGGGCCAGCGCCGAGGCGGATGCGCGGAGAGCTGCGCGTGGCCGCCACCAGCTTTCGCACGTAAGCGAGCACCGGCTTCTCCACGTTCACCTCCTGCAGCGCGCCGCGCGCCTCCAGCACCTGCTCCTTGCTCACCGCGTTCGCGACGCCCGCCCGGTTGAGATCTCCCGAGTCGAAGCCCGCGTGCACGGCGCTCAGGATCTGATCCTCCTCGGCATCCGACGGGTAGCCCACGTCGATCTTGAAGAGGAACCGATCGAGCTGCGCTTCCGGCAGCGGGTACGTGCCCTCGGACTCCACCGGGTTCTGCGTGGCGAAGACCGTGAAGAGCGGCGAGAGGGTGATGTTCTTGCCCTCGAGCGAGACCGCGCGCTCCTGCATCGCCTCCAGCAGCGCGGACTGCGTCTTCGCCGGGGCTCGGTTGATCTCGTCGGTGAGGAGCAGGTCCGTGAAGATGGGCCCTCGCACCAGCACGAAGGCCTGTGACTTCAGATCGAACACGCTGGTGCCGAGGATGTCCGCGGGCATGAGATCCGGCGTGAACTGGATGCGCTTGAACTCGGCGCCCACGCTCTTGGCGAGCGCCTTCGCCATCAGCGTCTTCGCCACGCCGGGCACGCCCTCCAGCAGCACGTGGCCACCGGCGATCATCCCGCACAGCATCAGCTCCAGCGCCTCGTCCTGACCCACGACGGCCTTCCGCACTTCGCGGAGCGAGGCCTCGCGGACGGTGCTCGCGGTGCGGACCGCGTTGCCGGAGTTGCCCATCTGTGGCGGCGGCGGGGCTGCGGGGTTCGGCGGAAAATCACTCGTCATTGCGCTCTCTCATGCGGCAAGCGGTTTGGGGGACTTGTCTCTCTTGTTCAGCAGCGCTCGCGCCACGGCGGCGAGGTCTGCGACGTATCTCACGTCTGCTTCGGTGCTCACGTTCCGGGCGGCGCCGAGCACCTGCTCGAACGCGGAAGCCACACGCGCACGGCCGCGCATCCGGAGCGAATCCGCTATCACCGACGGCTCGCTCTTCGCCGGCACGCCGGCCGCGCGGGCCATCTCCAATACGAGCTCTTTCACGATGAGCTGCGCGGAGAAGCTGAAGTGGCGGCCTTCGCGGTACAGCCTGCTCGTCCCGAAGAGAGCGTCGGTGGCGCCCACCCGCTCATCGTCCTTCGGCGGTTTGGGACGCCCGAACCGCTTCAGCGCGAGCGCCCAGAGCGACAGTCCCAGCAGCAGCTGCGCGATCGCGAAGTGCAGCCCGTAGCGCCGGGCGAACTCGGCGATCGATCTGCTCCCGCCGAAGCCGTGGTGAAACTCGTCGAATGCAGTTGGGCGATTGCCCGCGGTGACGGTGAGCAGCGAGAGCCAGAACTGAGCGTTGTCCGCACGCGCGAGGCCGCCGTTCATCCCGAGCTCCGGGGCGCCGATGACGATCACGTCTCCCGCGCCGTAAGGCACGCGCACCACCGCGACCTCTCCGGAGCGGTCGTCCACCAGCAGCGGCGTCGCATCGTCCGGCGAGTCGAAGAACGCCTCCACGTGCGCTTCGGTCCGCTGCACGCCCAGCGTGTACGGCGTCGGGACGTCCGGGACGAGCGACCGGATCGGGACGTTCACCTCGGGCTTGAACGGATAGACGCCCAGCGCCTTCAGGAACGAGTTGTTGTTCGCGGAGGGCGGCGCGTAGAGGACGGTGTTGCCCTTCTTGATGTGCTCGAGGAGCTTGTCGCGCTCATCCGGGCTCACCGGATCCACGAAGAGCAGGTTCATGCCGTGGCGCGACTCCACGCCTGCATCCGCGCTCGAGGGATCGTCGTCGTCCTCGTCGGTCTCTTCGTGCTTCTTGTGCTTCTTCCCAACCGACTCGTCGTCCGCGAACTCCA
>JBJMQN010000676.1:0-2959 GCA_045802665.1 Myxococcaceae bacterium
CCGAACTCGAGCGCGCCGGTCACCGCGGTCCGCCATCGGGAAGGAATCGCGTTCTCGCCGTACCAGGCGCCGAGCAGCGCGCCGGCGATCGCCGCGTTCGTGTCCGTGTCACCACCGCGGTTCACGATGTCGATCAGCGCGGCTTCGAACGGGCTCTGGTGGAGGAAGTGCCAGAACGCGTACCGGAACGCGACGCGGACGAAGCCCTGCATCTGGTGGATGTGCAGCTCCGGGCCGTAGAGCTTCGGATCGTCTTCTCCCGCGATCTTGAGATCTTTTCGCAGCGCTTCGATCGCGTCCTGCGTGTCGCGGACGAACTCGCGATCGCGCTTTCCGAAGTGATTCGCGCCGATGCCGATCTCGGAGCTCACGCTGCCGAGCAATTGCTGATGCGTCAGCTTCTCGCTGCGGTGAATGGAGTGAGCGATCGCGGAGTTGAACGCGACGCACGCGAGCTGGCAGCGCGGGTCGTAGTGGGTGAGCGCGGCGTCGTCGACAGAGGCCTTCGCGCGCGCATCCGTCTCCTTCGAGAAGAACACGCCGATGGGCGCCGTGCGCATCAGCGACCCGTTTCCGGCCGCACGCTTCTGACTCTTGAGCCACACCGCCTTCGACGCGTCGTACGGCCAGTTTTGAAGCTGGTGCGTGAGCACCTCTTTCGTCTGCGCGCCGATGTCGAACGCAACCGACGCCCAGCTGCGGTAGCGGGCGATGACGTCCTCCGCGCTGAACGCCTTCGCGGTGCGCAGCGAAGTCGCCAGGCAGATCGCCATCTGCGTGTCGTCCGTGACCTGCCCGGGCTTCACGCCGAACGGTCCGCCGCCGACGATCTCCTTGTGGCCCTCCATGAGCGTCGGAAAGCCGGGCGCCATCACCTGCTTGAACTCGTGCGTCGCGCCCAACGCGTCGCCCACCGCGAGCCCCATCAGCGCGCCGCGCTTCCGGTCGAGGATCGTCTCCGCGCTGGGACCTGCTCCCGGTTTGGGCTTCGGAGGAGGTCGCGGCGGCAGCGGCATGGGCGGGCAGCTTAACGCGCGGAGCTGGCCGTCGTTGCGCGGAAGCTTCGGACGGATGAGCGGACGCGGCGCAAGCCTACGGGGCCGGCGGGACGGGATCCGGCTGGTCGGCGATCAGATCCACGTCCTCCCAGAACAGCGGGGCCATGTTCGGAACGTTGTCGTCGAGCGCCTCGCTCAACGCGAACTGCTCGCCCTCCTCGTCGATGAGGACGGACTCCGCGATCACCCGGGGAACTCTCTCCGTCTTCGCGACGTCCTGTTCCGTCAGCGTCGCGCCCGCACGGAGATCGCGTGCGGCGGTCAAGACAGGAACCTTGTTCGCGTCGTTCGCCGCTTTACCCGTCTCGAGGGTCATGCCCTTCGCCGAGCGGGAGAACTGGACCTCCGCGAGCTTGTTCCCCTTCGCATCCGTCGCGGTGAGCTGCGTGGGCGCGCCGTCCTTGAACGAGCCGGACACCTTCACCTTCCCGTCGCCGGACGAGAACTGCCAGTCGCCCTGGCGGAAGCCCTTTGCGTACGTTCCGGAAGAGCGCACCACGTTCCCGGACGTGACCGAAGCCTTCCCATCTGGCACGCCGTTGTTGAAGGTGACGACGCGGTGGGTGCCGTCTCGCTGATCTTTCACGTCCCACGCGCCGTTGCGCTTGTTGTCGACGTACATCCCGTTGACGATCAGCTGGCCCGTGAGGCGGTGAAACGCGACGTACGGTCCGAACCGGGCGCCTTTGCCGTTCACGCAGGTGACGGCCCAGCCGGGGAGCGACGGGTTCCACTTCTCGCCAGCCGGGATGCCGGCCAGCCGCTTCGTGCCGGCGGGACACTTCACGGCGTCCGCGGCCGGAGGGCCCTTGTGCGCGTGCTGGTTCCCTGCGGCGTCGAAGAAGAGCTCGCAGCGGCGTTCGCGCGAGAGCCCCGCGACCTCGGGTTGACGCAACGGATCGCCCGCCTGAACGGGGACGAGCAGCTTCTGGCCGAGGAGCGAGGGGAGGGCGCTCGGGGCGATGAGGTATTTCGCCTCTGCTCCCTTCGGGGACTTCGCCGTCGCGAGCAGCTCCTTCGTCAGCACGGTGCCCATCTCGAGATCCTTCGCCGCGACGATCACGGTCTCGCTCTTCGATGCGGCGTCGTCGTAGGCGCCTTTGGGCAGAGCGCGGCCACGCGGCACCAGCGCGCAGACCGCGTCCACGTCTGACGGAGCGCCGACGCCGAAGTATCCCCAGCCCACCGGCTCACCGGCGGCGACGGGTTCGATCAGGATCTGGTTCTCGATGTACGCCGCCTTCTCCGGCTCCACGTAGCTGCTCGACGTCCATGGCCGCGGGGCTTGTCGAACCGAGAGATCGTCGTGCTTCACCCGAGTGCCGGCGGGAAGATCGTGGTCGGCGACCACCACTTCGTTCGAGGCTGCGAAGCCGGTGCCCGCGCAGAGCGTGATCGCGAGGAGGAGCTGTCTCATGGGGCGCAGGTGCTAGCGGAAGACGAGGGGCGATGTGAAGGCATTCGGCACGACAGCTGCGTCACACGCGTTTCAGGTCGAAGCCGGGCAGCGTCGCCTGAGGCCTCAGAATTCTGAGCGGCGCGTCCGCATGCAGTTGCGCGAATTCACGGCTCTGGCAGCGTGGAACGGCCGCTGCAGGGAACGCACGGACTCATTCACGGGGAGCGCTCACATGAAGAAGCTGATCGTCTCAGGTCTCGCCGCCGTCGGGTTCGCGGGCTGTCTCCTCACACCGTGCCCGGCGATCGATTGCGCGGATGCAATCACGATCTCGGTGAAGGACGCCGCGGGACAGCCGCTGAGCTCCTTCTCCGGCAGCGCGACCATTCAGGGACGGCAGATCGGAATCGATTGCGGGGGCGCCGACGCGGGACTGCCGGACGGAGGCGTTGCCACCTTCGATGAGCAGGCCGGATGCCAGAACGGCGCGTTCTCCATCTTC
>JBJMQN010000677.1:0-7046 GCA_045802665.1 Myxococcaceae bacterium
ACCTCACGAACAACATGGCTTATCTGCTGATGGTCCTGCTCTCGCTGCTCATGCCGCTCAGCATGGTGGTGCGGTTCCAGCACGGGCTCTACGGCACGCTGTTCCTGGATCTTCCGTTCTGCATCACCGCGACGATCTCGGTGTGCTTCTTCTACATCGCGACGCAGCGCGAGCTCGGCCTCAACTGGTGGGGACGGATCAAGTACCTGCCGTTCCTCGTGCTGTTCCAGATGGGCTTCCTCTACGTCGGCCTGATGAGCCTCTTCCAGAATCGCGTGAAGAGCAGCAGCGCGAAGGTCGCAGCGATCCCGTCCGCGCCGGAGCAGGCGCAGCGCGCGGCGTAGGCGCAGCCGGTCGTAGAGCGATCAGCGTCGAGCGGTCGGCGTCGTAGCTCCCAATCTGGGAGTACGTTCAGAACGGCGCGAGTCCGAAACAGGGACCAGACCAGCGGTCGCCAGTTGTGCGGTCACTCGCGTCGGCGTCACAGCACGGCCTCGAGTACCCACGTCGGCTCACATCCGCCCCTTTGCGTTTTGTCTCGTACCGGACAGAAGATCGGCCTCATGGAGAACGCGTCCCTGACGGCGAATGTGTGCTGGACCCCTCTCGCGGTGTGGCGAGTAGGGAAGGGGACGAAGGTTCCGGCCGCTGCCTGGGAGAGCGCGTTCTTCAGCATGAACCGCGTGGACGGTTCGCTTTCGGTGGTCTGCGAGGCGTCGTTCGTTCCCGCGAGTGAGCCGAACGTCGACCGCGGCTGGCGCGGCGTTCGGTTCGAGGCGATCGACGAGATGTCCGAAGCCCACGTGCGCGCCACGGTCTCGCGGGTGCTGAGCGCGGCGGGCATCAAGGCGATCGACGCGGGCTCAGAGACGATGCTCGTGAAGGAGACTCAGCTCCACGACGCGATGGTCGCACTCGAGCGCGCGGGCTTCCTCGTCGAGCTCTGAGCAGCGGCGCCTAGATCTCGCAGCCGGACGTGAACCCGGTCGCGTCGAACTCTCTCGTCATCGAGCCCGAGAGCATGTTCCCGTCCGGGCCCTTGAAGCTCCCGACGATCCGCAGCTCGTGCGTGCCGCTGCGCTTCGGTGAGCAGTAGTCGAGGACGTAGAACCGGTTCGCCATCGCGGACACTCGGCCGGCGATCGCGTCGAACGCTTTCTGCAACTGGTCCGACGCCGCGACGGGCTCGTAGCCGTCCTTGCCGAAGCTGGTCAGCGCGGAGCGATCCACCTCGCCGCCGAGGCCCACGGTGAACACGTGCGAGGTCGAAGCCTTCACTGCGTTCAACGTGTCACTCGCGGGGACGCGCGCGGCCTGGTCCGTTCCGTCGGTGAACACGACGAGCGCGCTCTCCTTCCACGGAATCTGCGGATCCGCCTGAACCGCGCCATCGAGCTCGCCGAGCGCATTCACGACCGCGCCATTCAAATTCGTGGACTCATCCACGCACAGCCAACCGGCGCAGCTCTTGTTGTCCGTGTTGGCCGCGCAGTCCGCGTTCGCGCTGCACTGCTTGATGCCGAGGTTGAAGATCCCGTCTTTCAGCGCCTGACCGTCCGCGGTGAAGCCGACGATCGGAATCAGCGCCGATCTGCCGTCGAACCCGAACACGGCGATGCGCTGCGAGTCGCCACCTTCCGCGAGCACTCGATCGACGTACGCCGTCGCCGCGTCCTGAACCTTCGGGAACTCGCCGCTGCGCAGGATGCTGCCGGACATGTCGAGCAGCAGCAGCGAATACATCCGCGACTTCTCTCCTCGCGGCTGAATCGATCGCTGGCTCTCGTACGCGGAGATCTTCGCGCCGTCCTCGTAGATCTCGAACGCGTCCGCCTGCATCCCCGCGACGGGCTGGCCGTCATTCGTGTCGACGGTGAATGAGACCGACACGCGCGCGGGCGGCAACGTCTGCAGCGCGCCGTCAGAACCCGTGAGCAGCAGGCTCTTCGGCGGAGGCGGGTACGCGTCTTCGGCGGTTCCACAGGCAGCAAGGAGCAGCGACGCGGCGAACAACGAACCGATGGTCTTGATGTGCGACATGGTGGGACAACGCTACGCCCGCGTCCGACCGCCGCAATTTTTCATCCCTCAGCTCGCGCGCTGAAATCCCGCGACCGTGTACACGACCACCGGTTCGTTGCGGCCCTTCACCTTCTCTTCGCCCGCGCGCTGTCCCTCGAACCGGGTCTGGAGCTGGCTCCAGGTTTTTTCGCTCACGAGGAGATCCACGCCGAGCGACTTCGTCAGCCCCTCGATGCGCGAGGCGAGATTCACCGCGTCACCAATCACCGTGTACTCGTGCTGGTCCGCGCCGCCGAGCATCCCCGCCGCAACGAGCCCGGTATGAATTCCGATCCCCATCCGGATGGTCGGCTTTCCTTCGTTCGTTCGCTCCTGATTGAACTCGACGAGCTTCTTGCGCATGTCGAGCGCGGCCTTCAGCGCCTTCTCCGCGTGCAGCGCGTCGCGATCCGGCACGCCCCACACCGCGAGCATCCCGTCGCCCAGGAACTTGTTCACCACGCCGTCGTGGCCCTTCACGATCTGCGACATGTGCCCGAAGTAGCGATCGAGAAACGCGAGCACCTCGCCCGGCGGGAGATGCTCCGAGAGCGAGGTGAAGTCCCGGATGTCGGTGAAGAGGATCGTCACTTCGCGCGAGGCGGGCTTCAGCGCATCGCCGTTCTTGAGGACGCGATCAGCGATCTGCGAGGGCAGAAAACGCCTCAGGTTGTCGCGGCGGCGGACGTCCACGAACATCCTCCGCACGTACCGGTTCATCGCGCCGATGAGCACGCCCATGCCGAGCAGGGAGGTACTCACGAAGATCAGGGGCACGGCGCGCGTGTAGCCGGCCGCTACCTGCGAGCCCAGATAGGTGACGATCGCCAGCACCGTCCCGTACCCGACCTGCCAGGTGGTGAACCGCGTGAGCTGGAAGGCGAGGAACACCGCGCACGGCGCGAGCGCGACGTCCGGCGTGTACTGATGGGTGGCGAGGTCGCGCCAATGCATCACCGCGACGAACGCGAAGTCGGCGGTGGTCCCGAAGTAGGGCCAGAACTGCGCGGCTCGGATGGAAGGACGGCTTGCGCCGGAGCGGATCTGCCGCAGCGCGTACGTGGTGCCGACCACCGCCCAGATAGCGAGGAGGATGTATACGGCGAGCGCGATGGCCCGAGGCGTGTCCCGGATGGGCTCTTCCCCGACGAGCCTGACGCCGACGCTGTTCGCGAGGCCCCAGCTCAGGAAGATCCCAATGCGCAGGTAAGCCATCAGCCGATCGCCCACGAAGGACGCCTCGGCCATGATCTCGTCCTCGTCGCGTTTCCGTTCGAGAGCGAGATGCGCGACGGTTTCCGACGCTTGGATGGCCATGGGCTGGAGGTGAGTCTACGCCGCGACCGAAGGGCTCTGGCCCTCAATCGTGTAGACGGTCACCGGCTGCAGCCGGCCCTTCACGGTCTCCTCGCCCGCGCGCGCCCCGCGAAACCGTTCGCCGAGCTGTGCCCACGTGCTCTCGCTCACCAGCAGATCGACGTGCAACGCCTTGGTGAGCCCTTCGATGCGCGAGGCCAGATTCACCGCGTCACCAATCACCGTGTACTCGTGCTGATCCGCCCCGCCCAACATCCCCGCCGCGACGGGACCTGTGTGAATGCCCATCCCCATCCGAATTGGCGGAAGCCCTTCGTTCACGCGCTCCTGATTGAACTCGATGAGCTTCTTCCTCATGTCGAGCGCGGCCTTGAGCGCCTTCTCCGCGTGCTGCTCGTCCCGATCCGGCACACCCCACACCGCGAGCATCCCGTCGCCGAGGAACTTGTTCACCACCCCGTCGTGGCCTTTCACGATCTGGCTCATGTGCCCGAAGTAGCGATCGAGGAACGCGAGGACTTCGCGCGGCGGCATCTTCTCGGAGAGCGAGGTGAAGTCGCGGATGTCGGTGAAGAGCACCGTGACTTCGCGCTGCGTGGGCTCGAGCAGGTTCTCGTGCTTGAGCACCCGTTCGGCGATCTGCCGCGGGAGAAAGCGCGCGAGGTTTTCGCGGCGGCGGATGTCGAGGAACATCCGCGCGAGCCGCTGATTCGCCCAGTGCATCATCAGCGCGAGTGAGATGAAGCCGCCGATCACGAACCCCACCGAGTGCAAGCTGAACCGCTGCGTGTACGCGGTGATGAATACGTAGCTCGCGATGGAGAGCAGCGCCGAGTACCACACGTGCACTCTCGAGAAGCGCGCGACGCAGAAGGCGACCAGCACCGCGCAGGTGATCACTGTCGTCTCGGGGAAGGCGAGGTGATCGACCACCGCTCGCCGCCAGCCCATGAAGACGATGAAGGCGTAGTCGATCGTGATCATGATCATCGGCACGACGAGCGCCCGGCCCACCGCGGATTTCACCCGCCGAACGGCGAACAGCGTGATCAGGCAGAAGAGGGCGTAGGCGGAGGCGACGAGGACGCGCGCTAGATCGAAGACCGGGGTGAAGTCGCCCGTCAGCGCGGGGAGGATCACGGACACGCCGAACATCACGAACATGAACAGGCGGATGACCGAGAGGAACTGCTCGCCGATCAGCGCGGACTCGGCCTTCACCTGCTCGTCGTCGCGCCTTCGCTCAACCTGCAGCCGCGCCACCGTTTCGGAGGCCTGGACCGTCGCCATGTGGCGCGAACCTTACTAGAAGCGATTCCACTGTGAGCGCGACCGTCGTCCTCGCGACCTGCAAGCCGCTGCCGAACTACGACCCGGAGCATGCTCCGATCATCGAGGCGCTCGGGCGGAGAGGCGTCTCGTGTGAGGCGGTGGCGTGGGATGCACGCGTGAGCTGGACCGGGGCGGAGGTCGTCGTCCTGCGATCGACCTGGGACTACCACCTGAGGCGCGAGGAGTTCCTCAGCTGGGTGGAGAGAACGGCGCTGCTCACCTCGGTCTGGAATCCCGCGAAGGTGGTGCGCTGGAACAGCCACAAGGGCTATCTGCGCGAGCTCTCCGAACGCGGCGTGCCCACCGTTCCGACCGAGTGGGTGCCGAAGGGAAAGACGCCGTCGCTGTCCGAGCTTCTGACTCGTCGCGGCTGGACGGATGCGGTCGCAAAGCCGGCGATCTCGGCGGGTGGGTTCGAGACGGTTCGCGTCCGGCACACCGCGGATGCTCAAGCGGCGTTCGAACGGATCGCTGCGCACTCGGAGGTGATGGTGCAGCCGTATCTCCGGTCCGTGGAGGGACATGGAGAGCGGTCGCTCGTGTACATCGGAGGGGAGTTCTCGCACGCGGTCCGGAAGCCGCCGTTGCTCAAGGCGGTGGAGCGCCCGAGCGACGACGTGGTCCCCGCCATCGCCGAGGCGGATGAGCTGGAGCTCGCGAAGAGGGTGCTTGCGGCGGTGGAGTCGGAGCTGCTCTACGCGCGCGTGGACCTCGCTCGGGATGAGAGCGGCAGGCCGATGCTGATGGAGCTGGAGGTGATCGAGCCGTCGCTGTTTCTGCGCCACGCGAAGGGCGCGGCGGACAGGCTCGCCGAGGCGATCATCCAGAAGTTCTGAGCGTCCGCAGGCGGCAGACCGGCGCGGCGGAGGCGCTCGACGATTGGCTGATTCGACGGTTCAGTGAGACGCGCAGCTGCCACCCACTGGCGTCGGACATGGTTTCTGCTGAGCGCTCGCGTCACGCGCCGCGCGAGAGCTTGTCGAGGAGCTTCCGGATCCGCTCCTGTTCGCGCGCGGTGCCCTTCACGAACTCGAGCCCGTACCCCGGCGCCTCGCCCGTCCTTCTCACCCACGCCACGCGCGCATCCAGCGCGATGCTTCGCAGCGACATCGGTGGCCGCAGCTCGAACGTGACTTTGCTCCCCACGGGGATTGGCAGACGCGTCCGCACGAACGCGCCGCCCTCGGAGAGATCGAAGAGGGATTCTTTCCGCGTCATCCCGTCGTGCGTGATCTTCACCGGCAGGTCCGTGGTCACGCGGTCCGAGTAGCGCGTCGCATCCGCTGAGAGCTTCTCGGAGGCGAACGCGAGCAGCCGTTCGCGCCCGGGCTCATCCTCGACGATGAAGTCCACGCCGAACGATTCTCCGCGGCCCTTCTGCTGATGGGTCGCCCAGGCGAGCTGCCCGAGCACCTTGAACGATCTGCGCGCGGGCTCCTGCACCTTCACCAGCATCTGCACGCGCTCGCCGAGTGGCGCCGGAGCGGGCCCCACGAAGCGCAGCCCGCCGAGCCTTCCGTTCGGGTACGTGTGCTTGAGCACGTCCCGAGCGTGGGTCAACTCCAGCGTGACCTTCTTCTCCGCTTCAGCCATTCCGCACTTACGGAGCGTCGATCGAATCGAGCAGCAGCGAGTTGTCCACCTTCGGCTCGCCGCCCACGAGCTTCGCGTGGATGCGCGCGTGCGAGGCGAAGAGCGTGTTGCCGAGCATCACCCCGTCCGCGAAGAAGCCCACCGCGCCCTCGGTGCGAAGCGGCGCCTGCACTTCCCAGCTCGCGTTGCGGATCGCGACCTTGAGATCGCCGTTCGTCGCGTCCTGATAGACCGCGTAGAGCTTTCCGGATGGCGTGTAGACCAGCGCGCTGTCGGTGCCGACCCAGCTCGCCTCGCCGCTGCCAGGAGGACCCGCGCCGGGATCGATGACCTCGGGCGTGACGCCGGTGGAGAAGGTCCCGTTGGTCCAGAACTTGAGCTTCCGCGACGAGAAGTCGTGGTAGCTCACCGCGACGTTCTTCGTGGACGGCTCGATCTTCACGTCCGGGAAGAAGCCCGTGTCGCCGTTGCCATCCAGCAGCACCGGAGCGGTCGCCGTGGTCCCCGACGTCACCTTCACGCCGTAGAGCTTGCCGAGGCTGCGCTTGGCGGTGCTGTCGAAGGTGCGCCGCATGTACGCGATGTACGCGTCCTTGCCGCTGAACGTGACGGAGCTGAAGAGACCGACGCCATCGAGCACGTCGTTGAGCGTGGACGGGTTGTACTTCTTCGCGCAGAGCGCCTGAGTGCCCGAGAGCACGCACGCCTCGGTGTTGGGATCGCAGCTCGTGCAGCTCGTGTCG
>JBJMQN010000678.1:0-8702 GCA_045802665.1 Myxococcaceae bacterium
ACGCGTTCCGCCCGGGTTCTTCGGCGACGGCCTGTGGGCGGCCGCGCATCACCGGCCGGTGGTCTCCCTCTTCGACTTCGTCCTCGTCCTGCTCTTCACGGGGATGGGCTTCGCGGTCGCCTACGCGCTGTTGCTCCAGTTCCATCGAAGCGTGGGGAGAGCGGGCCCGCCGGTGAAGCAGGCGGAGGATGCGGATCCGTTTCGCAAAGCGCGCACGCGGCTGAGCGCGCTCATCGTTCGCGAGGCGCTGGACCTGTGGAGAAATCCCCGAGCGCGGCTGCTCGCGTCCGTCCCGTTTCTGCTCGCGATCCTCTTGAAGCTGCTCTCGGGTCGGGACCTGTTCGTGTTTCTGCTCGGGAAGACGGCGGACGCGTGGATCCTGGGCGGACTCTCGCTCTACGGCGCGGTGGTGATCGCCTCCACGTTCGCGCAGAACACGTTCGCGTACGACGGACACGGCTTCGCGGTGTTCCTCTCCGCCCCGATGAATGTCGGCGACGTGATGAAGGCGAAGAACCGGGTGCACGCGTTCGCCGCGATGCTCCTCGGCGCGATCGTGAGCACGTTCTACGTCGCATACTTCCAGCACGGCGGAGCGCTGGAGTGGCTGATCGCGATGGCGGCGATCGTCGCCATGCTTCCCGTGCTGCTGACCGCGGGGAACTTCCTGTCGCTCTACTTCCCGGTGAAGTTCCACGCGTCACTGAAACGGCGCGACAAGTTGCCGTTCGCCGCGTCCATGCTCGGAGTCGGGGCCGCGAGCGTCGGCGCTGCGCCGTTTGGGTGGTCGCTGCGGGCGTGCGGGACGAATGGACCGACGGTCACGACGCTTCTGGGGATTCTCGTCGCAGCCGGGTTCTGGTGGGCGGTCTACTTCGCGCTGTTGCCCGTCGCGATGCGGCTGTTGCAGACCCGGCGAGAGATCGTGCTTCGCGCCGTCACGCGGGACTGACCGGGCGCGCCGGGGCCTCCACGAGGCATTTCGTCAGGAATCGGCACCGGCTGCGTCGAGAAGTTTTCCGCCATGCTCGCTTCTGCCACGCTGTCCGGGATTCCGAAGATGCCCGGCACGGTCCTCATCCGAGATGCTTCACCCGACGACGCGAACGCGATGCATGAGGTGCACGCCGCCGCCATCGCCGCGCTGGAGGGCACGACGTATCCGAGGCGAACAGTGCGACGCTGGCTGTCGCTGCTCAGTCCGGAGGACTACGTGCCGCAGTCGTCGGATGACGTGCTTGCCGTGGCGGAGCACCAGCAGCGGGTCGTCGGCTTTGGAGAGATGAACCTGCGAAAGGGCGAGCTGCTCTCGCTCTATGTTCATCCCGGGTTCGCGCGAGGCGGCATGGGATCGAAGCTGCTCGTCCATCTGGAAGGCAAGGCGCGCGAGGCGGGCGTCGCCAGGATCGAAGTGCTCTCCTCCGCGAATGCCGAGCAGTTCTACGCGCGCCGCGGCTACAAAGTCCTCGGCGTGGCGAGGAAGCGCGTCGCGGAGGACTTCGCGGTGGAGGGAGTTCAGATGGAGAAGACGCTGTGAACGCCCCGGCCTCTCCCGAACGACGAGCGCAGGCGCATCGAGCTCTGTCCCTTACGGATGAAGCGTTGCTCGCCGAGTGCGAGATCGAGTTCTTCATCGCCTCCGGCCCCGGAGGTCAGCACCGCAACAAGACCGAGTCCGGCGTCCGCATCACGCACCGACCGACGGAGCTCTCCGTCACCGCGACCGAACGCCGGAGTCAGTTTCAGAATCGCGGCGCCGCGCTGGAGCGACTCAAGTCCGGACTCCGGCAACTGACGTTCGTGCCGAAACCGCGCCGCGCGACGAAGCCCACGAAGGGTTCGCAGCGAAGGCGGATCGAGGCGAAGAAGCGGAACTCGCAGAAGAAGTCGGATCGGCGTGGGTGGGACTGAGTGTTGCGCTTTTACGGCCGCTGTTCTGGCGCGCGCTCGCACTCCACGTCCCCCGCGCCGAGGTGATCGAATCCGGTGATCACCACGCATGTTGAGAACTGCGTGCAGTCCTGGAGCGCGATCTTCTTCACGTTGGACGGCGCGCGATCCAGCGCAGGCAGACTCAACCAGTCCAGCACCTCGTCCTCAGTGAGCTTGCGCTTCATGTCGACCGTGATCGACTGGAGCATCCCGTGCTCCCACTGCAGGTGCACCGCGCCCGCGTCCGGATGAATTCGAGGCAGCGCGGAATCCGGAAGCTTCGGACCCTGGTACCAGCTCGTCGTGTCCTTGCACGGATCGCCGACCTTCGCGGGCTGCACGCCGCACTGGTAGTTCGGATCCGTGAGGTCGTAGCGATCGATCAACGTGCAGGACAGCTCGGAGATCGTTTGGCGCGGCCAGGAGAGAATCGGCGCGGGCGGATAGCCGCGACCATGAGCGCAGCCGAACAGCGTCAGGAGCAACAGCGCGGGCAAAAGGAGTCGCATGGAGTTCTTCGGGTTCGGAGTGCAGAGGGCGAGCCATGTGGACGGCCGATCGACGTCTGCGCGAACTCCCACGCCGCCCGAGCGCGAAGCTCGAAGCGGCGTGAGAATTCCTCGCGATCCCTCGAACCGGTTACGCCTTCGCCAGCTGCCGCAGCACGTACTGAAGGATGCCGCCGTTCCGGTAGTAATCGAGCTCGTTCGGCGTATCGATGCGGCAGATCGCGCTGAACGTCTTGTCGCCGCCGTGGCCGCCGGTCACCTTCACGGTGAGCTTCTTGCCCGGAGCGAGACCCTCCGCGACGCCGGTGATCTCGAACATCTCGCGTCCGGTGAGCTGCAGCGTGGTCGCGTCCTGGCCCTGCTCGAACTGCAGCGGGAGCACTCCCATGCCCACCAGGTTCGATCGATGGATGCGTTCGAAGCTCTTCGCGATGACCGCTCGCACGCCGAGGAGCATGGTCCCCTTTGCGGCCCAGTCTCGCGAGCTGCCGGTTCCGTACTCGAGCCCCGCCACCACCACGAGCGGGATCTTCTTCTTCTCGTACTCCACCGCCGCGTCGTAGATGGACAGCTGCGTGCCTTCCGGGTGCAGCATCGTCACGCCGCCTTCGACGCCCGGGACCATCAGGTTCTTGATGCGGGTGTTGGCGAACGTGCCGCGCACCATCACCTCGTGATTGCCGCGCCGCGAACCATAGGAGTTGAACTCCTCCACCGGCACGCCGTGCTCGATGAGGTACTTCGCCGCCGGCGACTTCTTGCTGATGTTGCCCGCCGGAGAGATGTGGTCCGTCGTGATCGAATCACCGAGCACCGCGAGGCACCGCGCGCCCTTGATGTCCTGCAGCGCCTTCGGCTCTTTGGGGATGTTCTCGAAGAACGTCGGCTTGCGCACGTACGTCGACTTCGGATCCCACGCGGCGGTGTCGCCGGTCGCGCTCTTGAGCGACTGCCAGCGCTTGTCGCCGTGGACGACGGTGCTGTAGCGCTTGCGGAACTGCTCGGGCTTCACGGCGGCCATCGCGAGGCGGATCTCCTCGTCCGACGGCCAGATGTCTTTCAGGAACACCGGCTGCCCCATCCGGTCGTAGCCGACGGGGTCCTTGCTCATGTCGTGATCCATCTCGCCCGAGATCGCGTACGCGACCACGAGCGGAGGGCTCGCGAGGTAGTTCATCTGCACGAAGGGGTTGATGCGTCCTTCGAAGTTGCGGTTGCCAGACAGCACCGCCGCCACCGCGAGATCGTTCTTCGTGACCGCGTCCGAGATGTACTCGGGCAGCGGACCGGAGTTACCGATGCAGGTCGTGCAGCCATAGCCCACGAGGTGGAAGCCCAGCGCCTCGAGGTAAGGCATCAGCCCCGCGTCGGTCAGATAATCCGTCACCACCTGACTGCCCGGCGCGAGCGACGTCTTCACCCACGGCTTGGTGTCGAGCCCCTTCTCCACCGCCTTCTTCGCGAGGATCCCCGCCGCGAGCATCACGTTCGGGTTCGACGTGTTCGTGCAGGAGGTGATCGACGCGATCACCACCGCGCCGTGGCCCATCCGGTACGAAAGGGCGCCCTGCTTCAGCGTCGTCGCTCGAGCGAGATTCCCCAGCTCCGGGTGCGCCGCGCCATCCGTCGGCAGCTCCGGCTTGCCGGCGTCCGTCAGCCAGCTGTTCACCTTGGCCTGATCGATCTGGCCGCACTTTCCCTCGAGCAGCCCCAGCAGACTCTTCCGGAAGCTCTTCTTGCTGTCGGTGAGCGGGATGCGGTCCTGCGGGCGCTTAGGGCCGGCGATGCTCGGCACGACCCTGGAGAGATCCAGCTCCAGCGTGTCGCTGAACACCGGGTCCGCCATGTCCTTGGTGTGCCAGAGGCCCTGCTCCTTGCAGTACGACTCGACGAGCGCGAGGTGCTCGGGTGAGCGGCCGGTCATCTTGAGGTAGTTGATCGTCTCGGAATCCACCGGGAAGAAGCCGATCGTCGCGCCATACTCGGGCGCCATGTTGCCTACGGTCGCGCGGTCGTACGCGGAGAGCGCGGTCACGCCGGGGCCGTAGAACTCGACGAATTTTCCGACGACGCCCTTCTTGCGGAGCATCTCGGTGACCGTCAGCACGAGGTCCGTCGCCGTTGCGCCCGGCGGCAGGTGATTGATCAGCTTGAAGCCCACCACCTGCGGAATCAGCATCGTGACCGGCTGGCCGAGCAGCGCCGCCTCCGCCTCGATGCCGCCCACGCCCCAGCCGACGACGCCGAGCCCGTTCACCATCACCGTGTGCGAGTCCGTCCCGACGAGCGTGTCCGGATACGCCTGCCCGGAGTTCTTGTCGTGGAACACGACCTGCGCGAGGTACTCGAGGTTCACCTGGTGGCAGATGCCGGTGCCGGGCGGAACGACCCGGAAGTTGCGCAGCGCCTGAGCGCCCCAGCGGAGGAACTCGTAGCGTTCGCGGTTGCGTTCGTACTCGATGGCGACGTTCTCCTCGAACGACGCGGTGGTGCCGAACTTGTCCACCTGCACGGAGTGATCGATGACGAGATCCGCGGGGCGCAGCGGATTGATCTTCTTCGGATCGCCGCCCATCTCGACGATCGCCTCGCGCATCGCGCCCATGTCCACGACGGCCGGAACACCGGTGAAGTCCTGGAGCAGCACGCGCGCGACTGTGAAGGAGATCTCGGTCTCGGGAACGGACGCGGCCTTCCAGTTCACGATCGCGTCGATGTGCTCCTTCTTGATGACGCGCCCATCTTCGAAGCGGAGCAGGTTCTCGAGCAGCACCTTCATCGAGAACGGCAACTTGTTGATTGCCGGGTTCACCTTCGCGACGTTCGCCAGCGAGAAGATCTCGTACGGCACGCCGCCAACGTTGAGCTTCGTCTTCGACTTGTAGCTATCGGGATGGGCCATGGCGATGGGTCTTCTACGGCCCGAACGCCACGATCTCAACTGCGATGAAGCGGCTACAGAATCTTCCGGAACGAATAAGCGAGCCGCTCGAGCGCGCGCTTCCACCACGGGCGCTTCTTCCACTGCGCGAGGGTGATCTCACAGCACACGTGACTGTCGTTCAGGAACGAATCCTCGAGTGGCTTGGCGTAGCGAGGATCCGCGAAGACGACGTTCACCTCGTGATTGTAGAAGAAGCTCATCCGGTCCAGGTTGAACGAGCCGATCGTCGCCCACGTGCCATCGACCACCGCGGTCTTCGCGTGCAGCACGGCGTCGCACCACTCGTAGATCTTCACGCCGGACTCGAGCAGCCGCCCATAGAACCCGCGAGTGGCCCACGTCACGAACGGGTGATCGCTCTTGCCCGCGAGGATGAGCCCCACGTTCACGCCGCGCTTCGCCGCGGACTGCAGCGCGTGCATGAGCTTGCGGTCCGGGATGAAGTAGCCCGCCGCGATCATCACCGTGCGAGTGGCCGCCATGATCGCGTGCAGGTACGCGCGATGAATGCTCCGCCGCGAAGTCAGAATGCCGACCGACAGATCGCCCCTCACCGTCGCGGGAGAGACGATCGCGCGGTTTCGCCACGCCCGGAGCCGCTCCTGAACCGCGACGCGCCAGGACGCGCAGAAGCGGCGCTCCAGCTGAGCGGCAGCCGGTCCTTCGACACGCAGGGCATCATCGCGCCATCCATCGCCGCCGGGGTGATGACGGGGCGCCCACTCGGCCGCGATGTTGATGCCACCGACGAACGCGATCTCGCCATCGACCACGAGCAGCTTCCGGTGATCGCGTTGAACGAGCCGCCGCCAGCCCTGTGAGATCGAGAGCGGCCGGAACGCGTGCACGTCCACGCCCCGCTTGCGCATCGCCCGGAAGAAAGAGCCCTTCGCCTTCCAGCTCCCGAACGCGTCGTAGAGCACGGTGACGCGAACGCCGCGCTCAGCCGCTTCGACCAACGCGCGCGCAAAGAGCTGCCCCAGCGCATCGTCCATGAAGATGTACGTCTCGAGCCGAACCCGTTTCCGAGCCCCGCGAATGGCCGCGAGCATCTCCGGAAACGCATCCACGCCATCGCGAAGCAGCGTGACGCGGTTGCCCGGCAACAGCCGAAGCGAGTCCTTCTCCCCGATGTACCGCCGGGCGAGCTCCGACAGCCGAACGGGATCCGCCACGGCGACCTGCGCCGGCTCGTTCCGCATTGGCTGTCCTGGAATGACGAGCTCGGGGTCCCCCCACATGGCCCAACAAGGGTGCGGACGGATCCCCCGAGGGGCAATGCGAACCGCCCGGCGCCCGACACTCCGAAGCAGACCACCCGACCAGAAGTGGAAGCCAGCTGTCAGCCGCCAAACGCCAGCCTAAAGCCCATACTCCGCGCGCATCTCATCCGCCTTCCACGCGCACGCCTGATCATTGCCCGGGAAATATTCCTTCACGTGATCGAGCGTGTCGCGCGCGGACTTCCAGTCGTACTGCGCCGCGTAGCCCTGGAACTCCACCATCAGCTGCGCGCACTTCCGGTCGAGCTCGCCCTGCGCTTCGGCCATCTTGTCGCGCGCGTAGCCGTAGAGGTCCGGCTTCGGATCCGGGTGGCCTTCCAGCGTGAGCCACGCGGTCCGGAAATCGCGCCACGCCTGATACCGGTTGCCGGCACCGATGAGGGCGGTCTCCATGTTCTTCTGGCCGCGCTTGAACGCCGCGTTCGCCTGCGCGAGCAGCTCCTCGGGCGTCCCGGACGGCACGCCCGCGACCTCGATCCAGGTGTTCCAGATCTTCCACGTCTCGTGACCGGGAGGATTCTTCGTGTTGTCGAACGTGACGGTGTTCGTCTCGCCGCGCTTCACGACCTTCGGCGGAATGAGGATCTCGTGCGCCCGGTCGCGGCTGCCCATCTGATCGGGCGGCGCGAGGCCGACGTCGATGCCGTTCACCGAGATGCGCACTTCACCCTGCGAGATGTCCTCGCACTGGAAGTGGAGCAGAACGACCACTTCGCCCGGCGCGTTCACCTCGAAGTTGAAGATCTTCTGATCCTCGCGCTCGAACGTGACGTCCTCGCCGTGGCCGAAGGACTCTTCGATCGGCTTGCGCGCGAGCGTGCTCGGCTCCGCGTGGTGCACGACCTCGGGGCCGAACGGGTTCACGATCGCGATCACGATCCCCGCGAGCAGCCCCAGCCCCAGCACGCCTCCGCCCGCGATGACGCCCTTGCGCTTGTTCGGGGACGCCTCCGCCCAGAACAGCCGGGCTTTGCCGGCGATGCCGGTCGCCTCGCGACGAAGCCTTGCGCGTTCGGCGGCGGACAGCTGCGGGGTGCCGCCCAGCGCGCTGTTCCCTCGAGCGGGAACCCCGGGACGTGGGCGCGCGAGCGGCGCCGGCGCTGCCTCAGCCTTCGCCGAATTGGCGCCGTTCGGCCTCGGCGAGACCGGAACCTTCGGGTTGCTCGGGCGGGGTCTGGAGACCGCCTGCATCGTGCTCGTCTTCGAGCGCGACATCTGCTGGAGCTGATCCGCCGCGGCGCCCTTCGGCGCGAGCGCCGCCTGTTTCTTCTGCCGCTTGAGCTGATCCACGTCGACGATGCGCGTGCTGCCATCGCCTTCCTGCGCGGGGGGCGGCGGAGCGTCTTCGAGCTCGGTGCCGACGAAGTTGAAGACCACCGGGCCCAGCGTGACCGCGTCGCCGTCCTTCAGCTGGATCTTCTTCACCACCTCGCCGTTGACCTTGGTGCCGTTGGACGACCCCATGTCCTCGACGAAGTAGCCATCGCCCTCGGCGAAGATGCGCGCGTGCTTGCGGGAGACGCCCGGGTCGTACAGCACCACGTCACATTCAGACGTGCGGCCGATCACCACGGACGGCTGCTCGAAGACGAACTCGCGGCCGGCTTCCTTGCCCTCTGCAATCGTCAGCTGAAAGCCCATGAACGGAGCGGGACTTTACCGAAAACGAAGCGAAGTAGGAGTCCAGTCGACCGATGGACGATCGCGGATCAGCGAGGAGGTAGGACACGGCACGGTTTACGGGAGGACCGACCGGGCAGCCTTCTCCACCGCGGCGCGGAACTCCGGAGGAGCTACGACCTCGGCCTCGCCTCCGAACGAGAGCACCCACTGGGTGATCCACGCCTGGTCCGCCGTGACGAACACGTCCACGCCCCCGTCGGCGAGCGGCCGGGCAGTCGCCCCGAACCGCTCCATCACGTACGGCGCCGCGACCTTGCTGAACCGCACCCGCACCTGCCCGCTGTCGCCCACCGGATTCGGAACCGACCCACGCTCCGGCGCGGGAGGCTCGAAGGTCCGATCGGTGACCGC
>JBJMQN010000679.1:0-7881 GCA_045802665.1 Myxococcaceae bacterium
CACTTCGACCGTGAAGTCCTGGCTCGCGCTCCCTGCCGCACCTTTCACGGTCAACGAGATGGGCGCACTTCCAACCTCCGCGCGCGACGGCGTCCAGCTCAGCGCGCCGTCCTGCACGCTCATCCGTGCGGGCGCGCCGCTCACCGACCACTCCCACGGCCCGGTGCCAGCGACATCCGCTGCGTACGTCCACGGCACGCCACAGCGCGCGTGCGGATCCGGGAGGCTCACGAACAGTGGAGGAACTTCGCCGCTGGTGCCGGTCACGGTCAGCAGAACTTCGCGCTGACATGTGAGGCCGTCCGAATCGGTCGCGATGAACGTTCCGCGCACGCGCGTGGGCGACGGGTAGCTCCTCTGCACGACGGCTGCGTCCACGCTGTCGCTCGGGCTGAACACCCAGCGCTGCGACGCGACCGTCCCGCGGGCAGCACCGCTCCACGTCACATCCAACGGCGCCGGACCCGCTGCCGGGCTCACGGACGCGAAGCATGACGGCGGCGTCTTCGTCCCCTGCGAGACCGAAAGCTCCACCGAGTCCGTCGAGGAGAGCCCATTCGCGTCCACCACCGTCAGCGTCGCGCTCCAATCTCCGGGGGTGTACGTGTGATCGATCGCGGGCTGTCCGTCCGTCTGACCGTCGCCGAAGCTCCACAAGTATCCAGTGATCGGCGCATCGCCCGGCACGCAGTCACAGTGGAAGTCCACGTGCAATGAGTCGGTGCCGGTGAGCGCGGACGCGACGATCTTCGCGCTCGGAGGAAGGTGTCCCGCGAGGTCCTTCACCAGAATCGGAGCGGTTGCCGTATCCCGGGTCCCGTATGCATCCATCGCGGTGAGCTTCGCGAGGTAGCCGCCTGCGAGCGCATACGAATGCACCGGCGTTGGCGCATAGCTGACTGGCGTCCCATCTCCGTAGTTCCACGAGAAATACAGAGGCAGCGCGCTGGGATCCGCGGTGGACGTCGTCGCGTCGAACTGAACCGAGAGCGGCACCGTGCCCTGCGTCGGCGTCGCGAGCAGCTTCGCCGCCACCGGCGTAGCAGTCCGGCTCACCACCACGACATCGAACGGGTACACGTCGCTGCCCAGCGCGTTCGTCGCCTTCACGCACACGCTGAACGTCCCCACGGCATCCGGGATCCACTGCACCGCGCCGGTCACGGGGTCCACGCTGAACGAAGCCGGCCCGCCGCAGCGATCGAACGCGATCGGTAGCGTGCCGGTGGCCGTGACCCGCCCGACGGCGTCGTAGACGTAACCCACGCCCACCGCGCCCTTCAGATTCGCGTCCTGAGCGATGACCGGCGGGCCCACGCTGCTGACGACGATTCCATTCTGCGTTCCGCGAAGCGACGTGACGTTCGTGTCCTCCACGCTGAGCGACTGAGTCCCCGCGGTGAAGAAACGCAGCAGTCCCGCGAACGGGTGACTTCCATTGTCCGAGGAAGTGAACGCGGTCTGCGGCGGGAGCTGCGCGGCGGCGTCGCTGGAGAGGAACCGGACCGTTCCCGCGTAGGACGGCGTGACGTTGTCGTACGCGTCGCGCGCCTCGACGGTGAAGTCGGTGGCGGCGCCGGCGCTCACGCTGCTCGGCACGCCGATGATCGCGAGCGCAGCGGTCGGCGCCGGCACCACGCTGATGGACCCCTGGAAGTATTGAGAGCTGCCGTCACCCACGCCCAGAGACTGAAGTCCCGCGGTGATCAATGCGCCGCTGAACGCGTGCGTCCCCGAATCCTGCGCCACGAAGGTGTACGGCGGCGGCAGCTGCGCGCGAGCATCCGACGCGCTGAACGTGACGGTGCCGGTGTACGAGTCCACCGTGTTTCCGTACGCGTCTCGGGCGGTCACGGTGAACGGCTGGCTCACGCCCGCGATGGTCGTCGACGGAAAGCCGATCAACGCGAGCGCCGCCGCGGGGCCCGCCGTGACAGTGATCGGCGCATGCGCACCGCTGACCGATCCGCTCGTCGCGGTGAACGTCTGAGTGCCCGCGGTCCGGAGCGTCGCGGCAGCCGAGGTGCCGCTCCCACCCTCCGAACCCGTAAACACGATCGGCGGCGGAATCGTGGCTGCTGGATCCGTCGAGGTGAACGTCACCGTCCCTGCGAAGTTGGTGACCGGATTGCCCGCCGAGTCGAGCACCGCCACCTGCAGTGGATTGGAGGTCCCTGCGGTCACCGCAGCGGAGAAGCCTGTCACCGCGATTCTGCTCGCCGCCCCGGAGGTCACGGTGATGTTCGCGTGCGCGCCGCTTACCGATCCCGTCGTAGCGGTGAACGTCCTCACCCCGGCAGTCATGAGCGTCGCCGGCGTGGAGCTCTTCGTGCCGCCCTCGGTCCCGTTGAACACCAGCGCAGGCGGGAGCACCGCCGCCGGATCCGTGGAGGTGAAGGTCACCGTGCCGGCGAAATTCGTGACAGGGTTGCCCGCGGCGTCGAACACGCTCACCACCAGCGGATTGGACGTTCCTGCTGTCACGGTCGATGGGAAGCCTGTCAGCGTCAGTGAGCCAGGAGCGCCCGCCGTCACGACGATGTCCGGGTGCGCGCTGGAGATCGATCCGCTGGTTGCGATGAACTTCTGCACGCCCGCGGTGTTCAGCGTCGCCGCCGCGGAGGCCTTCGTTCCGCCCTCGCTCCCGTTGAACACCAGCGCGGGCGGGACCACCGCCGCCGGATCCGTCGACGTGAACGTCACCGTCCCCGCGAAGTTCGTGATCGTGGCCCCGGACGAATCCTGCGCGGTCACGGTGAGCGGATTCGACGTGCCCGAAGTCACCGTGGACGGAAATCCCGTCACGAGGAACTTGGACAGGACGCCCGCGGCGCCCGTCACGGTGATGTTGGGATGCACGCCGGTGGCGATGCCGTCAGCCGCCTTGATGCTCTGGACTCCGACCGTTCGCAGCGTGGCGCTCGTGGGCGTGGTGAGCACGCCATGCTCGGTGCCGTTGAACGTCAACGCAGGAGGAAGCGTGGCCGCGGTATCCGTCGAGCTGAAGCTCACCGTGCCCTGGTAGTTCGTGAGCGTCGTGCCGTCGAACTTTCTCGCGATGACCGTCAGCTGCGCGGAGCTGCCCGACGGAACGGACGCGGCGAACCCTGCCACGTCGAAATGATCGGCCTGCGCGGCCACGCCTATCGCGTAGTCGATCGACGCTGGCGTGAGCCCTGTCGCGGACGCCGTCAGCGTGAGGACCCCGTTGTTCGGGGCCTTGTACCAATAGCTCGCGCTGCTGGATCCGGCGGGAATGCTGATCGCCGTCAGCACAATGCTGCAGGCGGAGTTCGAGGAGAAGACGCCGCCGGGGCCGCCCGCGGTCGTCAGGTTCACGGTGGTCGCCGACGTTCGCGTGGCCGGTTGACCGTTCGCATCCTGCAGCTGGACCGTGAACGGGCCGGTGCACACGTTCGGGTTTCCGACGGGCACGTTGGCGATGTACTGAAGCTTCGTTGCCGCCCCGGCCGGCGGGGGCACGACGATGATCTGCTCGAGCGACGGAACGCCGTTGCTGATCACCACCGCGCGGTAGTGCCCTGACGCGAAGCCAACTGGGAGATCGAACAAGACCGACCCCGGGCTCGTGTTGGCGTACTTCGTCGGCAGATAGACCGTGTCGCCGTTGTCCACTCTGCTGAGTGCAAGGAGCGGATGATCCGACGGCGCGCTGATCTGGAAGTTGCCGCCCGTGCCCTCGCCGACGCCGCGGAGCTTCGTACCGAAGACGGAGTAGCTCGCTCCCGGCAGGTAGCTCGCCGCGAAGTTCGGCGACGGCCGCGCCGCCGGAACGACGCCGAATCCCGGATCGAACGCATCCACGGATTTCAGGCTCGCGGTGCCGTTGTTGCCCGCGCCGATCATCACCTGGCCGTCGGCCATCGGCACCGCGAACGAACGGAAGCGCGGCGTCGGAAGCGAAGGCCCCGCGGCGAAGGCGCCGCGCGTCGGATCGTAGAGCTCGGTCTGAGCGACCGGTCCTGTGTTCGCGCCGCCGGCGATGAGCACACGTCCGTCGCGGAGGAGGATCGCGTGGGCGCTCGTGCGGCCGTTGAGGAGCGTGCTCGCGGTGGACGTCCAGGTGTTGCTGGCCGGGTTGAATATCTCCGCCGTGTTGAGGATGGCGCCGTTGTAGCCACCGGCGGCGAGGACTCGCCCGTCCTCCAGCATCGCCACGGCCGGCAGCTCTCGTCCGCCCACCATGTCGCCGACGCGGGTGAACGCCTCGCTCTGCGGATCGTACAGCTCGGTGATGACGTAGTAGGGGTTACTTCCCGGCGTCGTTCCGCCGAAGACGACGACCTTCCCGTTTCGAAGCAGCGCCGCCGCATGCGTCTGGCGCGCCTGCATCAGGCTCCCGACCGCGCGCCAGGTGTTCGCGGCGGGATCGTAGAGCTCCGCGCCCGCCGGACACGTGCTTCCGTCGCAGCCGCCGGTGACCAGAACTTTTCCGTCCGCGAGCAGCGTCGCCGTGTGACGCGATCGCTTCGCCATCATCGTCGCGGGAGAGCCGAAGCTGTTGGTCGCGGGATCGAACAGCTCGGACGTCTGTGAAGTGACCGCTCCGTTGGCGCCACCTGCGATGAGCACCTTGCCGCTCGGCAGCAGCGTGGCCGTCGCGTACTGGCGCGCCTCCGACATCGCGTTCGCGGTGTTGATGAAGCCGCCTGCCGTCCCCACTTGCGCGGAGTTGGAGACCGTCGCGCTCACCGAATCGAAGCCGCCCGCGACGAGGTAGCCGCCGTCCGCGAGCTTCGTCACAGCCGGGTACTCACGCCCTACGCTGAGCTGCTGCTGCGTGGCGGTCGCGGTGGGGGCCGACGGATCGTAGAGCTCCACGACGGCGGTGTAGTTGCTGCCGTTCACCTGTCCGCCACCGGTGAGCACGCGTCCGCTGCGGAGCATGACCATGCCCTGACCGTTGTGACCCACGGACATGTTCGCGGTGGAGGCCGCGGGCAGCCATACGGCGCCTCCGTCGTAGAGCTCCGTTGTATTGGTGGGCGCGCCGCCGAACCCGGAGTTCAGCCCGCCCGCCGCCAGCACCTGTCCGTTCGGCAAGAGCGCGCCGCCCATTCCGAACCGAGTCACGTTCATCGTGCCCGCGTCGCTCCACGCGCCGTTGCTCGGAGTCCACAGCTCCGCTGTCTTGAACGCGACCGGCAGAATCCCGTTCACGCCGAGGCCCGCGTACATGAGCGCCTGCCCCGAGGGCAGCACCGTGAGTCCCGCGAACTGCCGCGCGCCCGAGGTGATGGAGCCGCCGTCGACGAAGGTCTTCGCGGTCGGATCGTAGACCTCCGTCGTCGGCGTCAGGACCGAGCTGTTGATCTTCCCTCCCACCACGAGCACGCGTCCGTCCTGGAGCCGGGCGGCCGCAGGTCCTGAACGTGGCAGGCCCATCGCGGTGGGCGTGTTCGTGAAGCGCCGCGTTGCGGGGTCGTACAGCTCGGCCACCGCGGTGAAGTCACCTCCGCCCAGCACCAGCACCGTCCCGTCGTTGAGCACCACCTGGTTCTGACCGTAGCGAGGCACCGCCATGCCGCCATCCGTCGCGGTCCAGGTGTCGGAGGTGCGAGACCACGTCTCCGCCGTGGCCAGCGTCGCGCCGTTCTGTCCGCCCGCCGCCAGGACATCCCCGTTCTGCAGCAGCGTCAGCGTGTGCGCGCGTCGCGGAGACGTCATCACGTTCGGGCTGACGGTCCAGGTGCCGGTGGCAGGGTCAAACGTCTCGTACGTCGAGGAGACAGGACCGCCCGCGTCCACGCCGCCCGAGAACATCACCCGGCCGTCGTTGAGCATCACCGCGGCGACGTCCGCGCGCGGAATCGACAGTGACGCGGTGCTCGTCCACACGGGGTCCACCGCGATCGGCGGGACGAGCCCTGCGTTGCTCCAGCTCAAGAGAAGCTCGTCCCCAACCACCTCAAAGCGCGCGTCGCGCTCAGTGCCGGCGCTGTCCATGATGAACGGCGGATTCGCTCGGACGCAGGCGAGTCCCTCTGCGTTTCGGATCTCCAGCGAACCGGTCGGGACGATTCGAGCGGTCCGCGCATTCGGTCCGAGCTCGAGTCGATAACGGACGGACTCGGAGGCGTCGCGAACGAGGAGCCACTCCTCAGCCGCGCTCTGATGCGCGACCCACAGCGCGTCCATTCCGCTGCGAGCGTTGGAGAAGACGAGGCGCCCGTCGTCGGACCGCGACCGGACGCTCTGCGCATCCTGCGGAATCACCCGGACCGAGCAGCCGCGATCGAACGCCGGCTCCAGCAGCACGCCCTTGTCGTACGAGCTCGAGGCGGTGACGAACAGCGCGCCCGGTAGGCTCAGCTCGGGCGCCGTGACGCAGCTCTCACCGCACTCGAACGGAACGTCGGGACGCACCAGCGGGGCGACTTCGGGAATGGCCTCCAGCGTCGAGACGGTCGGCGCCCTCTCACCGCAGCCCAACGCGAGGCAGGCGCCAATCAGTGCTGAGAGAAAAGCGCCGCGCATCGGGGAGGCGACGACCTTATCAGCGCGCGAGCACGGAGAAGTCCGCGAGCTGAATGTGGAGCTGCTCCACGAGCGAGCGCGCGTCGGGGTGGGTGAAGGTGGCCAACTCCACCTCGCGCTGCGCCGCGTAGCCGCTCTTCGTGTGCGACGGCCGATAGCCCGGGTGACACATGAGCTCGGTCACGCCATCGCCGAGAGCGGCGAGATCCGTCCGGAGCTGCTCCAGCGTCCAGTACGCCGTTGCGCCCGCATCCCCGATGAACGCCGGATTGGTGCGCACGCCCGCGTCGACGAGCGTCTTCCGCATCGCCGCGTTGATCGATCTCACCGGCAGCTCGCGAACCTTCGCGGCCTCGATGAGCCCTGCCATCACGTTCGGATTTCTGTGCAGGTGCTTGTGCACATCCACGTGCGTCGCGGGCCGGCCCACGAGCCGCTCCAGCGCATCGAGCTGTGCCAGCGCTTCGTGGGTCACCACGTCCGCGGGGAGCTCCGAGGCGCGCGGCTCCGACAGCTCGCCGTTCACGAGCAGCTCCGCCGGGAACGCCCGCCACAGCGGCCGGTGCCGAGCGAGATTCAGGTGCAGCCCGATGGAGAGCCCGTGCGCCTGCGCCGCGGCGTCTTCGCTGAACGGCGTGTTCACCATCATCGTGGTGGAGGACACGATGCCGTCGCGCATGGACTGCACGATGCCGCGCGTGACAGCCGGGTCGTAGCCGAAGTCGTCCGCGTTCACGATCAGCGTGCGCACGCTCACTCTGCCTTGCACTGTTCGGCGAGCTTGCTGCCCGCATCGGCGAACCGCGTCTTGAGCTGCTTCTTCGTCTCTTCCGCGCCGGCGGTGTCCTTGCGCTGCGCCTGCATCTGGCAGAGCGAGGCAAGCGCTCGAGGATCTTCCGGCGAGAGCCTGTCCGCGTCGCGGTACGCCTTCTCCGCGCCCGGCGCATCTCCCTGCCGATAGAGCACGGCGCCCAGGTAGTAGTAGCCCTTCGCCAGCGAGCGGTCTTTGCTGAGCGCGGACTTGAGCAATTTCAGCGCCTCCGCCGGCTGCTCCTGCCGGAACTTCACGAACGCGAGCTCCGCCGCCGCGGACGGCTCGAACTTCCGGTTCAGCGCTTCCTTCAGCGTGCCCTCCGCGTCCTCCAGCCGCCCCGCCTGCGATTCGAGGTAGCCCAGCCGGAACGCGAGCTGCAGCTCTTTGGGATTCTTGGTGCGCGCTTTGGTCAGCGCATCGATCGCGCCGGGAAGATCCGCCTGCCGCTCACGGAGCTCCGCGCGCTGCAGATCCGTTCGGAAATCGTTCGGTGCAAGCAGCGCCGCCCGGTCCAACGCGGCCTCCGCGCGCTTGCTCTTTCGAAGCTCGGTGCTCGCCTTCGCCTCGTA
>JBJMQN010000680.1:0-3257 GCA_045802665.1 Myxococcaceae bacterium
GATGATCAACATCCGCTTCCACGGCGGCTGCGCCAGAAACCCGCGCTTCGCCTCTTCCGGGGAGAGCTCCTCGTGGGGCTGCTCGCCGGCCATCTTCACGTAGCCGCCCAGGGGCAGCAGCGAGATGCGGTACTCGGTCTCGCCCTTCGTGAACCCCAGGAGCCGGGGGCCGAAGCCGATGGAGAACTTCAGCACTTTGACGCCGCACGCCTTCGCGACGATGAAGTGACCGAATTCGTGAACGGCGACCAGAACGCCGAGCAGAAGCAGGAAGTAACCTATGCCGGACAGGTTCGCCATGAGAGGTGGGAACAGTAATCGTCGCGCCCGTAGGCGACAACGGAACCCGCCTCTTGCCTACATCCAGCCCTTCACGAAGCGGATGTAAACGAACACCAGGGGCGCGTTGAAGATCAGCGCGTCGATCCGGTCGAGCATTCCGCCGTGTCCCGGGAGGATCTTTCCGGAGTCCTTCACGCCGTACGCTCTCTTGAGCATCGACTCGCAGAGATCACCCACCGGACCGAACGTTCCGCCGATGACTCCGAGCGCGAGGCAGTCCTGCACCGAGAGGTGTTTGAAGAACACCGCGCGGATCACGAACATGGCCACCAGAGAGCCGAGCAGCCCCCCGAAGAACCCCTCCCACGTCTTGTTCGGGCTCACCGCCGGGTAGAGCTTCCGCTTCCCCAAGAACCGGCCGAAGAAGTAGGCGAACGTGTCGTTGAGCCAGGTGATCGCGAGCGTGCAGATCACCCACCAGAGGCCGTCGTGGATGTTCCGGATCGCGGAGACGGCGGTGAGGCCCAGCGAGCCGTAGATGAGCCCGGTGATGAGGTGCGCGGAGAGCGTGGGCGCCTCGCCCAACGGACCGCGGATCAGGTGATACGCCCAGGAGAAGATGAACATCCCGCCCACCGTCCAGAACGCCGCCTCCATCGCGCTCTGTGGCGCTGCGACCGGGAGGATTGGCAGCACGCCCGCGGCGATCACGCCCACGATCCCCGCCGGCGACAGCTTCTTCTGAACGATGAGGTAGTACTCGTACGTGCAGAGCGCCGCCGCCACGCCGATCAGCGCTGCCGCGTAGTACCCGCCCTTGTAGAGCAGGAACACGACGATGGGCAGCAGCACGATGGCGGAGACGATCCGGAGAACGAGGTTCTTGTTCTTGTCGGTCACGCGGACTTCGCCTTGCCCTTCACCTGCGCGCCGGTGAGCCCGAACCGCCGCTCACGGGACTGAAAGCTCCGCAGGCATTCGAGGAATTTCTGATCCCGGAAGTCAGGCCATGCCGTATCCACGAACATGAGCTCCGCATAGGCCAGCTGCCAGAGCAGATAGTTCGAAATCCGCTGCTCGCCGGAGGTGCGGATCATGAGGTCCACCGCCGGCAGGCCGTTCGTCCATAGCGCCTTGTCCAGCTCCTCCTCCGAGATCTTCTCCGGATCCAGCGCGCCGGATTTCACCTTCTTCGCGAGCTCCTTCGCGGCGTGGAGCAGCTCTTCGCGCCCGCCGTAGGAGAGCGCCAGCGTCAGCACCATCGACTTGTTCTTCGCGGTCTCTCTCCGCAGCGCCTCCAGCGGCTCACGCACATGCCCCGGCAGCCTGGACAGCTCGCCGATCGCATTGAGCTTGATGTCGTTGTCCATCAGCTCGTCGCGCTCCTTGATGAGGTACTCGCGGAGCAGATCCATCAGCGCGGTGACCTCGAACGGAGGGCGCGCCCAGTTCTGGGACGAGAACGCGTAGAGGGTGAGCGCCTGAAGACCCACGCGGCGCGCGCAGCGGGTGATGTCCCGGACGGAGTTGCTGCCCTCGCGGTGGCCTTCGACGCGGTTCTTGCCCTGACCTTCTGCCCAGCGCCCGTTGCCGTCCATGATGATGGCGACGTGCTTCGGCACCTTGTCGGACTTCACTTCCTGCTCTAGGGCGGCGATGGCCGGCGAAACCGGGGGAGGCATGTTTGGCGCGCCTTATACAGCGGAATTCAATGGGCGTGAGGTACAGTGACAGACCATGTTTGCTCGACTCCTCACGGGCCTTCTCGTCTGCACCCTGGTCCTCGGCGCGCTGCCCGCGCACGCTCAGGAAGATGTGCAGCGCTATCTGACCGCGGCGGCGCGGCTTTACGAGAACCTCGAGTACGAACGGGCGCTGGACCAGCTCAAACGGGCGAGAGGGCTCTCGAGAGGCGTGGACGACGACGTCACCATCGCGCTCTACGAAGGCATCATCCTCGCGGACATGGGCAAGAAGGACGACTCGCGAGCGGCCTTCAAAGAGGGCCTGTTCCTCAAGCCCGACGCGCAGCTGCCCGTGAAGGTCTCTCCGAAAGTCACCGCCGACTTCGAGGCCGTCCGGACGGAAGTGAAGAAGGAGATGGCTCCCATCCTCGCGAAGCAGGAGGCGGAGCGGAAAAAGAAGGAGGAGGAGGCGCGCAAGGCCGAGGCGGACCGGCGCGCTGCCGAGGACAAGGCGAAGGCGGACGAGGCCGCTCGGCAGAAGGCGCTCGCGGATCAGTACGCGAAGGCGAACGCGGAGGAGCGCGCGCGGATCGAAGCGCAGCGCAGGAAGCAGGCGGAGGCGGACGCGGAGGCGGCTCGCAAGCGGCAGGCGGAGCTGGATGCACAGAAGAACAGCGATCAGCCCCGCGACCGGGTGCTGGTGGTGCAGCAGGATCATCAGAACGATCAGCCGTATCTGCCGGGCACCGAGAAGAAGGTCGAACACCACACGCCGGTGGGCACGTTCGTCCTCGGCGGAATCGCGCTGGCGGCGGCAGGGACCGGGACGTACTTCGGGCTGCAGTCGAAGAGCGACGTCACCGCCGCGCGCGGCTCCAACTTCCAGGATGACACCGACCGCAAGCTTCGCTCCGCGTCCGACAACGCGACGATCGCGAACGTGGCGTTCGGTGTCGCGGGCGCGGCCGCTATCGGCGCGCTGGTCACGTTCCTCGTCGGTGGCTCCGACGCAGCCCCTGCTCCGGCCGAGCAGCAGGTCGGCAGCGGCGGCGGAGATCTGCGTTGAAGCTCAGAGCACTCTCAATCGTCACAGCGTCGTTGTTGTTCGGCATGGGTTGCACGGTGCCCTCGCTCAAGGATCTGGAGAGCGAGCAGAAGCGCGCGTGCGATGCGGATCACGCGTGCGTCAGCGGGTATCAATGCGTGAGCGGCTTCTGCGAGGCGAAGACCGGCGGCGGCAATGGAGGCTGCGCGCCCGGCGCCACCCAGAGCTGCGGGAGCGACGTGGGC
>JBJMQN010000681.1:0-21290 GCA_045802665.1 Myxococcaceae bacterium
CCGCTGCACGTGTAGGCGCCGCAGGACGGATAGCCGGCCGTCCCAGCGGCAGTGGGCGAACAGGTGCCGAGATGGCCAGAGACGTTGCACGCGTCACAGCTGCCGTTGCAGCTGCTGTTGCAGCAGTAGCCGTCCACGCAGTTGCCGGAGGTGCACTGCGCCGTCGCGGTGCAGCTCGCGCCGTTGGTCTTCTTCGGCACGCACGCCCCTCCGCTGCAGAAGCTCGTCGCGCTGCACTGCGCGTTGGTCGTGCACGAGGTCGGGCAGCTGGAGGACGATCCGTTGCACACGAAGTTGCCGCAGCCGGTTCCGGGGCTGCCGCTCGCTTCAGGCGTGCAGCTGCCCACGTTGCCGGAGAGGTTGCACGCCTCGCAGGCGCCTCCGCACACGGAGTTGCAGCACACCCCGTCGGTGCAGAAACCGGAGCCGCACTCATCCGTCGCGGCGCAGGCCTGACCGTCCGTCTTCTTCGGGACGCAGGTTCCGGAGCTGCAGTAGCTGCTGCTCGAACACTCCTGCGAGGTGCTGCAGCCGGTGGGGCAGCTCGTCAGCGTCCCGTTGCAGGCGTAGGCGCCGCAGGAGGGATTGCCATCGGTGCCGACGGGCAGCGTGGAGCAGGTGCCGACTTTGCCGGGTTGGTTGCAGCTGTCGCAGCTGCCCGTGCAGCCGGTGTCGCAGCACACCCCGTCGACGCAATGGCTGCTGCCGCACTCCTCCGCGAGGGTGCACGTGCTGCCCTCGGTCTGCTTCGGGACGCAGGCGCCTCCACTGCAATAGGAGTCTGTCGCGCAGTCCTGGGTGTTCGCGCAGGTCGCCGGGCAGGAGGAGGTCGTGCCGTCGCACGTGTAATTTCCGCACGCGGGCGTTCCGGCAGTTCCCTTCGGCGCCGGCGCGCAGGTGCCTTCGCTGCCAGAGAGGTTGCAGGCATCGCACGCGCCGTTGCACGCGGTGGTGCAGCACACGCCGTCCACGCAGAAGTTGGAGGCGCACTCGGAGTTGGCGGTGCAGGGAGAAGACGGCGGCTTGGTGTCCACGCAGCTCCCGCCGAAGCAGTTCGCGCCGTTCTGGCAGTCGGCCGTGGAGTCGGTGCACGTGGTCTTGCACGCGCCGTTCGCGCCGCAGTTGTAGCTGCCGCACTGATCATCGAACGTACCCGCGGCCGCGGATGCGCACGTTCCCGGTGTCGCTCCGGAGCAGCTCTGGCACGCGCCGTCGCACGCGGTGTCGCAGCACAGTCCATCCACGCAGAAGCTGGAGCCGCACTCGGCGCCCGAGGTGCACGCGTCGCCATTGGTCTTCTTCGCCACGCACGCGCCGTTCAGCTCGTAGAACCCGCTCTTGCAGCCCTGGCAGAGCCCCGCCGAGCAGTCGCGCCCCGCGGGACAGATGACGCCCGCGCAGAGCCTGTCCACGCACGCGCTGTTCTCGCAGACGTAGCCGGGCTGACACGCGTTGGAGCCGCAGGCGAGCAGATAGCAGCGGCCGTTCGCGCAGACCTGAGGGGAGGGACAGCTCACGCCGACGCAGCGGGTGTCCTGGCAGGAGCCGTCGACGCAGACCTCGTACTGGCCGCACGGCACGCTGCCGCAGAGCTTCGGATAGCAGAGGCCGTTCGCGCAGTCAGAGCCGGGGCCGCACACGACGCCGACGCACGCCTTGTTCTGGCAGACGTCGTTGACGCAGACCTCGTTGGTTCCGCAGACCGCGTTCGCGCAGTTGTTCGGGAAGCAGAAGTCGCGAACGCACGTCGTATCCGCGAGGCAGCTGTCGCCGCACGGAGGAGAGCCCGAGTCGACAGGCGGCTCTTCGGTGTGACCCGCGTCAGCGACGGGCGGAGTGGCGGTACACGCAGCGAGGGCGACCAGAGCGGACGAGGCCGCGACGATTGAAAGACGCATGGGCGAGTGCCCCGAGAGTAGAGGCTGGAGCGGATTGCATCCAATGCGCATTGCAGCGAACGGAACACCACGGTTGCGCACACGGTGCGACACGGCGGTGAGGGAGCGAGCGGCTCACATGATCGCTCGGTCAGTGCGAACGGCTCAGGCTGCGAACGGCTCGAGGTTCGTCGACACGGGCCGTCACGCCGAGGTGAGGATCACCTTCACCAGCTCCGGCGCGCTGCCGACGCGCATGGGTGGCCCGACGAAGCCGCAGCCCCGGCTCACGTAGAGCTGGCTCTGCCCGTCCTTCGAGTAGCCGTGGCTCCGCTTGCCCCAGATGAGATCCGAGATGAGCGTGCCCGGGAAAAGCTGGCCGCCGTGCGTGTGCCCGGACAGCTGGAGGCCGATGCCCTTCTTGAGCGCGAGCGAGAAGTCTGACGGCCTGTGCGCCATCAGCACCGAGGCGCGCGATTCGTCTCTGCCCTTCAGCGCGGCGTTGAGCTCCTCGAAGTTGCTGCCGTTCGTCGAGCCCATTGGATCGTCGATTCCGAAGAGATCGAACGACGCGTCCTTGTCTCCAATCTGGACGCCGCGGTTGCGCAGGACGACGAGCCCCATCTTCGAGAGCGCGTCGCACCACTCCTCCGCGCCCGCGTAGTAGTCGTGATTGCCGGTGACGAAGTGGGTGCCGTAGCGCGAGGAGAGCTTCTGCACCTCGGCGACGTAGCGCGAGATGTGCTCGACGCTGCCGTCCACGAGATCTCCGGTGATGCAGACCAGATCCGGCTTCTGCGCGTTCACGCGTTCGACGAGGTCCGCCATGAAGCGCTGCTGGATGAGCGCGCCCACGTGAACGTCCGAGAGCTGCACCAGCGTGAAGCCATCCAGCGCCTTCGGCAGGTTCGGCAGCTTCACCGCGACCTCGGTGATCTCCGGCGGCGTGTACGCGCTGTAGACGCCGTACGCGGAGAGGCCGACTCCACCGGCGACCGCGGAGCCCGCGGCGATCTTCGCGAAGAGCTCGCGCCGCGCCGGATTCTCCACGCCCGCCTTCTTGTCCTGTCGGCGATCCCACCAGCGGATGGGCTCGAAGAGAATCAGCAGCAACGTCGCGTAGAGCAGAAAGCCCATCCAGCCCAGGAGCCCCATGATGAAGATCCGCGAGCCGCTGCCGGGGAGGATGAGCGCAATCACTCGAGCGCCAAGCGACAGCGCGACCATCGCGATGAGAAGCCCCGCGCCCGCTCGTCGCAGCCGGGTGCTCTTCGTCACATCCCCCACCAGCCGCCGGTAGAGGAAGTACGTGAGCCCGCCGAGCACCGCGAGCGACAGCATCATCACGACGAAGAAGCGCGCGTTGTACATCACGCGTTCTTCTTCGCGTACGCGACTTCGGTCGGATCCGCTCCGGCGTGCGAAGGACCGAAACCCTCTGCGAGCTTCCGGTGCTCGGCGCTGCCCAGCGTCGCCATCAGATCTTCCGCGGGCCGCGCAAACCGCTTCGCCAGCGCGTCCAGCCGCTGGTTCGCCTCGTCGATGCGCGAGCGGGGAATGCGTCCGGACTCCACCGCTTTGACCACCGCCGCGATCGCCTTCGACTGAACCTCCGCGTGGTGGCAGACGAGGAACAGATCGACACCGGCCAGCGTCCCCAGCACCGCGGCCTCGGGCACTGAATAGTTGTCGGCGATCGCCTTCATCTCGAGATCGTCGCTGACCAGCACGCCGTTGAAGCCGAGCTCCTTGCGCAGCACGCCTTCCAGCACCTTCTGGCTCATCGTCGCCGGGATGCCGGGATCCACCGCGTCGAAGATGACGTGCGCGGTCATCACGGAAGCGAGCTTCTCGTCCGCGTAGGCCTTGAAAGGCGGCAGCTCGATGGTCCGCAGCCGCGACATCTCATGCGGGAGGTGGGGCAGCTCGAGGTGGCTGTCCTGAGACGTGTCGCCGTGACCGGGGAAGTGCTTCGCGCAAGAGGCGACGCCGCCGGCCTCGAGACCCCTGGCCAGCGCGACGCCCATCTTCGAGACGACGGAGGGCTCGCGGTGGAACGACCTGTCGCCGATGACGGGATTTTTCGGATTGGTGTCCACGTCGAGCACCGGCGCGAAGTCCCAATCGAAGCCCACCGCGCGCATCTCGAACGCGAGCAGCCTTCCCGCCTTCTCCGCCATCGCCACATCGCCGCTCATGCCGATCTGCCGCATCGGTGGGAGCGCGGTGAACGGCGCGCCGCGCATGCGTGCAACGCGTCCGCCCTCCTGATCCACCGAGAGGATGAACGGGCGGTTCGCGCGCGACTTCACCTTGCGGATGAGCTCGGCGGTGCCTTCCGCGTCGGTCACGTTGCGCTTGAACAAAATTGCGCCGAACAAACCCTCGTCCACGAGTTCCAGAAACGCGGCGTCCGGCTCGGTGCCCGGAAAGCCCACCATGAACATCCGAGCGACTGCGCGAGAGAGCGGGGTGGCCATCTTTCCGTCCGAACCTACTTCCTGAGCAGCACGCCCTCGACGAAGAAGGCGAGCACCGCGGTGACGATGAGCCACGTCCAGAATGGAACGCGGCTGGATTGACCTGCTGCCGACGCCGCCTTCACCGACTCTTCACCGAAGTACGCGGACAGAGCATCGTCGCTGAACTTCGTGAGATCGCTCTCGGCCGGATCGAGCAGCGAGGGAAATGCGAGGGATGGAACCGCGTTGCCTTTGTCGTCCAACACCTGGTGCACGCCCGGCTCGACGATCGGGCCCGCTGCGTACGAGCCGTCCGGCTGCGCGTGCGCTTCCAGCTCCACACCGGACGGCCCACGCACCGCGCTCAGCTTCTGCTGCGCATCGGGCTTCAGCGTGACGGTGTCACCGACGAGCGCGTGGACCTGCTCGCGTTCTTCGAGCGCGCCGGAGAGCCATGCACAGGCGCGATGCATCAGCGGCAGGAAGCTCGTGCGGATGGCGAAGTCGCTCCAGTCGCGATCGGCGGTGGTGGTGAGCAGCAGCACGCGCCCTGCTCCCCGCCGGGCGGCGGCCAGGGCGGGCGCGCCGTCCTGATACGTCGCGAGCACGTCGCTCTGACTGCCTTGTCCTCCCGCCTCGAGCAGCATGTAGCGGTAGAAGCGGCTGGACATGAGGCCCTCGCGCGCTTTACCGCTGAAGGGCGTGAGCAGCGGGTGGTTCTCGTTGATGTCGGAGAGCTTTGCGGCGTGCTGCTCCGCATCCGGCTCGTCGCGCTGGGCGGCCGTCTTCACCAGCCGCAGCGGGCGGGGGAGCAGCTCGCCGAGGCGCGCGTTGTACTGCTCCGCGTCCACCTGATCGCCCATCGCGATGAACAGGCCGCCGCCCTTGCGTACGAACTCCACCAGCTTCGCGGCGATGTCCGGCGTCGGCGCAGGAACGTTCAAGAGCAGGACGACATCGTATTGGCTGAAGTCTTCGCGGAACGCTGCGTCCACGTCGCGTATCGACTCGCGCACCGGGCTGCCGGGAGCGTTCAGCGCGGCGTCCACGAAAAACGCCTCGTCGCGATAGCGCGTGGGGTTCGGCGCGCCGTTCACCACCAGCGCGCGCAGCTCTTTCGGCACGGTGACCGCGAAGGCGCGGTGATCATCGCCCTCCAGCGGATCCGGCGTCAGCGTGACCTCGCCGCCAAACGTTCCGCCGTGGTCCGCTTTCCACGTCAGCGTCTTCTGCGCGGTGCCATTCGCGGCGAGATCGAGGAAGCCCTTCGCGACGACCTGATCGCCAATCTTCAGGGCGGCCTCGAGATCCTTCGCGGGCTCGGAGGAGAAGTTGCGGACGGTGAAGGTGAACTGCATCGCTCGCGGACCAATCTGCACCGCGGGCTGAATCTTCAAATCCACGATGGCGTGGTTCGGCAGCGTTCGCCCGCGAGCGACGTCTTCGAGCACGAACTCCGGCCGCCTCAGCTGCCCCTGCGCATCCTTGTAAGTCGGCGGCGGCGCTTCGAGTCTCAGCGAATTCTGCGTGAAGTCCGAGATGAGGACGATGCGCCGCGCCTGCAGCGGACTCTCCTCCAGCGCGTGCGCGGCGAGATCCATGCAGTGGTTCAAGTCCGACGCGCCCCACGTGGGCTGCGCGTCGTCGATGATGCCTCGCTGCTTGCCGCGTTCGAACGAGGGCGCGGCGGGAGGCTGCGGATCTCTTCCGCACAGCACCACCGTCGCGGGTTCCTCCGCCATCAGCTGCTTCAGCGCGTCGCGCGCCCGGTCCTTCGCCTTGCTGAAGAGTGAGGTGCCGTCGTCGAAGCGCATCGAGAGCGACGCGTCGAGGACGATCGCGGTCGCCGCGGGACCCTTCTGAACAGTCCCTGCCGCCGCCTCTTTGCGGAGCTCCGGTCTCGCCAGCGCGATCGGCAGCGCGAGGAGGATCAGCGTCCGGAGGATGTAGAGGATGAGCCGCTTCAGCTTGAGGCGCGAGGCGGTGCGCTTCTGGCTCTTCAGCACGAAGGAGATCGCCGCGAACGGCACCGGCCGCGGACGCCTGCGATCGAACAGGTGGACGATGAGTGGGATCAACGCCGCCAGCGCGCCGAGCAGCATGAGCGGCTGCGCGAACGTCACGATCTGCCTCCGCCACGCCCGCCGCGACTGGCGAGGAATCGCAGCAGGACCTGATCCAGCGGCGAGTCGGTGCGGACGAGCTCGTACTCGACGTCCGCTTCCGCGCAGGTGCGCTTCATCTCCGAGAGGAACGCGTTGAACTCCTCCAGATAGCTCTCGCGGATCTCACGCGCGTTCACCTCGATCTTCCGGTCGTCCTCCATCGAGAGAAACAGCGTCGGGTCGTCGTACGGGAACGTGAGCTCCGCCGGATCCACGATGTGGAAGAGCGCCACGTCGTGCTTGCGCGCGCGGAGCTGGAGGATGCGCTTCAACGCCTCCTGCCGATCGTCGAGCAGGTCCGAGAACACCGCGATGAAGCTGCGGCCCTTCACCTTCTCCGCGAGGTGATCCGCCGCGCCGAACAGATCCGTCGTCCCCTTCGGCTGAACGCGGTCCAGCATGTCGAGGACGGCGTTGAGGTGACCCGCCGCCGCTCGGGCGGGGAGCTCGTCGATCCCGGCGCCGCTGACGATGGAGAGCCCCGCCGCATCCTGCTGACGCACCAGCAGATAGGCGAGCGCACCCGCCAGCGTCTTCGCGACCTCGAGCTTGCTGAGCGGCTGCGTGGTGAACGCCATCGACCCTGAGCCATCCACCACGAGGTACGCGCGCAGGTTCGTTTCGTGCTCGAACCGCTTCACGTAGTACTTGTCGAACTTGCCGTACGCCTTCCAGTCGAGGTGACGGAGCTCGTCGCCGGGCGCGTACTCCTTGTGCTCGGCGAACTCGACGGATTGTCCCTGGTGCGGCGATTTGTGCAGTCCTGAGAGGACGCCTTCCATCACCGCTCGGGCGCGGAGCTTCACGCCGGCGAGGCGCGAGAGGGTGGAAGGGGTCAGAAGATCCACGTTGCGAGCGCTACGCCTTCACTGAGTTGATCAGCTGGTCGATGAGCTTCACGGAGGTGACGCCTTCGCTCTCGGCGTGGAAGTTCGGGAGGACTCGGTGCCGGAGCACGGGCCTCGCGAGCGCCTTCACGTCGTCCATGCTCGCGGCGAAGCGGCCCTGCAGAATGGCTCGGGCTTTGGCGGCGATGACGAGGTACTGGCTCGCTCGCGGACCGGCGCCCCAGCTGACGCTCTTGGAGATGAACTCAGGCACTCCAGGCTCTTTGGGGCGCGTGTGGCGGACGAGCTCCACGGCGTAGCGCACCACGTGATCGGGGACCGGGACGCGCCGCACGAGATCCTGCAGCTGCAGAATCTTCTCCGCGGAGAGCACGCGATCGAGCTTAGGCATCGAGCCCGCGGTGGTGCTCTTCACGATCTGCACTTCCTCTTCCGCGGTGGGGTAGCCCACGTCGACGAGGAACATGAAGCGGTCCAGCTGCGCTTCGGGAAGCGGGTAGGTGCCCTCCTGCTCGATCGGGTTCTGCGTCGCGAACACGAGGAACGGCAGGTCCAGCGGATAGGTCTGACCCCCGGCGGTGATGCGGTACTCCTGCATCGCCTGCAGCAGCGCGGCCTGCGTCTTCGGCGGCGTGCGGTTCACTTCGTCCGCGAGCACGATGTTGGCGAACAGCGGACCCTTGAGGAACCGGAACTCGCGGCGGCCGGTGGTGCGGTCCTCTTCGAGGATGTCGGTGCCGGTGATGTCGGAGGGCATCAGGTCCGGCGTGAACTGGATGCGGTTGAAGGACAGGTTCAGCACGTCCGCGAGCGTGGAGATGAGCAGCGTCTTCGCGAGGCCCGGCACGCCGACGAACAGGCAGTGTCCGCGGGAGAAGAGGGCGATCAGCAGGTGATCAATCACCTCGCGCTGGCCGACGACGCGCTTCTCGATCTGCTGGAGGATCTCGTTCCGGGCCTTCGCCAGCTCTTCCACCGCCCGCAGATCTTCGTGGCTCGCCTGCGTGCCTGCCGAGGCGCCCACCTCAGTGCTGTTCATGCCTCGGTCTCTTAGTCTCGGGGAGGTCGTGGCTCCAGCGTTTCTGGGGCCTTACGACAAGGGGCCAACGCCTGAAGGGTGGCTCCATTCCAGGAATACGGCAGCTCCGAGGAGCAGGCAGGCTCGCGGCACACATTTCTGCTTGCGACGGGTGCCACGTACACTTCGCCGCCGTTTCGCCGACCTGGAGGGGCCGAGCGAAGCGCTGAAGGCCATACACGTTGCTCCGCCACAACCTGATCATCGCCGCCGCCGTCCTCGCGCTCTCCGCGTGCTCCACGACCGGCATCAACAGGCTGCAGACCGAAAAGATGAGCGTCTCGCCGTCTCTTCGGGTGATGACCTTCAACATCCAGAGCGGACGCAAGGGCATCGACAAGGTCGCCGCGCTGATCCGTGAAGCGAATCCGGACGTCGTCGCGCTGCAGGAGGTGGACAGGTTCACCGCTCGCGCTGGCGGGAAGGATCAGCTCGCGGCGCTCTCGGAGCTCACCGGGATGGCGTACTCGGCGTTCTTCAAGACGACGAGCTTCTACGGCGGTGACTACGGGATCGCGATCCTTTCGAAGTATCCGCTGAGCGACGCGGAACAGCGCGGACTGCCGACGGAGCTCTCCGAGCCGCGCGCGGTTGGCCGTGCGCTGGTGCACGGACCGAATGGTGAGCTGAACGTGTACGTCACGCACCTGTCGAATCTGCCGACGCGATCTCTTTTGCGCGTTCAGCAGACGCACACGATCTTGAACTGGATGGCGAGCGACTCGCACGCGCGAGTGCTGATGGGCGACTTCAACGACGGCGAAGGTTCCGGGCCGGTGAAGGCCGTCGGAGCGGTGATGCCCGAGGCGTTCGCTGTGGCAGGACACGGCCCGTCCGCGACGTTCCCGTTTCCGATCATCCCGGACGCGAGGCTGGATTACGTGTTCGCGTCGGCCGAGCTGCACGCGACGGACGCGCACGTCATTCGGAAGGTCGCGTCGGATCACTACCCGATGGTGGTGGAGTTCGCGCAGGGCGCGCTGACGGCGACGGCGAAGTAGAAGCGCCGGTCAGGGTGATCGGGCGCTCACTGCGCGAGGAGCGCGAGTGGATTCTGAATCCCCTTGCTCCGCGAGATCGCCTCCACGATGTCCTTCGGAGGCGTATCCGCCGACACGAACAGCGCCTTCACCAGCGTCTCGGTCGCATCCTCCGCGCCCGCTCTCGGCAGACTGCGCCGCGCGTCCTGCAGCCATCCATTCCGGTACACGTCGAACCGCGCGCGCACCCGCTTCGTCACATCCGCGAGCGCCTTGTCTCCAAGATCCGTCCGCACATCGAGCTCATTGGGCAGCACGAGCGGGTCCACCAGAATCCCGTACCGGTCGTAACCCTTGTGCGTCTCGTCCGACTTCGCGACCTCGTACTCCTGAGTGAACGGCGCTTTCGACGGCTCGGTCTGTAGATCATCGATGTTCAACGTCACCAGCGCGCGCGCGTGCAGCGTGTGCACATCGATGTCGTAGACGAAGTCGCTGTACATGGGCTCTTCGACGGTGAGCGGGGTCCGGTACACGAGATCTCGCAGCCGCTGAATCTCGCGACGCTGCTTGTCCACCGCGAACACGGAGCTCTCGAACGCTCTCCGCCGGTCCGTCTGCTCCTTCTCCGCCGCCGTCACGTTCCCGCGATCCGAGTTGCAGTGGTCCAGCGTGCAGTCCACGCGCTGACACGGCGTCGGCGGCGCCTGCGGCTGTTGCTGCGGCTGGTTCGGATCCGCTGGAGCAGAGACCTTCGCCGCGAGCGACACCGCCTCACTCCGGCAATCATCGATCGATCTCTGACACGCGCTCACCGCGTCCGTCGTGCAGCGGTCGAATGAATCCCGCGCCCGGTCCACCGCCGACTGCGCGTCGCTGTAGCGCTTCAGCGCATTGGAGAGCTCGTCGCCGACTTCTTCGAAATTGCGTTCGGCATACAGGAGCTGCTGTTCGTTCTTCGCGCGCTCCGGGTTCGGCACGGCCTTCATCCCCGCGAGGTAGCGCTGTGTCCGCTGAATCGACGTCTTGTCGCGGTTCAGCCACACGCGATCGATTGCCAGTGACACCCGAACTCCGCGGGCGCCCTTCGGCGGTTCCGTTACGACCGTGATCGGCAGCTTGTCGCCAAACGCCTGACCCAACCGCCCCGCGCCGATCCGCTGCGCCACATCCGGCGAGCTCGTCCGGTCCGTCACCGGAGGCGCCGCGACGAACCACATCAGCTCTTCGCGCAGCTTCTTCCGCACCACTTCCGCGTGCTCGCGAGCAGGCGTCGCTCCCACTTTTCGCTCGTCCGCGCGGAGGTACTCGACCAGCGCGTTCCCGAGCAGCCCCTTCTTCTCGAACTCCTCCGCCGTGGCGAAGCTTCGCTGCGCGTAGGCCATCTGGATCTGCCCAGCCAGCGATTGCGCTCGCGCGATGTCGGGCCGGATCTGCAGCACCGCGTTCGCGTGCCGCTCCGCGCTCTCCAGCGCACCAGCCTTGAGGTCTCCCTCAGCGAACCCGAGCCGCTCTTCGATCGCGCCGTTGTACGCAGCGGCCGCTCGTGGATTCGCCGGCGCGACCTTCACCGCCTCCGCGAAGTCGTGCAGCGCCTCGTCGAGCTCCTTGCGATTCCGCGCGGCCTCGCCCTTGTCTACCCACTCGTCGGCGCGGCGGTTTCTGACGTTCTGAATCCGGAGCTGCGTCTCGGGGTGCTTCGGATCCGCGCTCTCAGCCTCGAGGTACGCCGTCTCCGCCGCTTCCCACTGACCCTGCCGTGCGAGCTCGTCGCCGCGTGAGATCGCTTTCGAATACGCAGAGCACCCGACGAGCCCCAACGACAACAGCGCAGAGCAGATGAGGACGAGATGAACGCGCAAGCGCCGCCGACACTAGCGCAACAGCTCACTCCGCCTGCACCGCTTTGCGCGCCTCTTCGGCGAAATTGCCGGTGGGGAAATCACGCAGATACCGCCGGTACTCGATACCCGCCTTGTCCGGCTCCACCCGAGCGTCGTGGCAGCGCGCCTTCACGATCCGCGCTCGCTCGCGCACCGGCTCTTCTTCCGCGTCGAACGCCAGCGTCTCCAGCCCGAGGAGAAAGTCGCCGCAGCTGCCGCGCTGAACGGCGTGCTCCGCTCGGCCGAGGAAGAGCTCTTCGGAGGATTTCTCCACGCCCGGATCAGGCGTTCGCTGCTTCACCTGCGCGCCAACGTCCGCCTTCTTCGACACTGACGTCCCCTTCGCGCGATCGAAGCGGACACTCTCGCCCTGATGAATCCAGACCGGCTGCGCGTCCGCTCGTTCGACCAGCACCGCGCCGTCCGACACCGCGACCTCGAAGAACCGGGAGGATTGCGAGACGGAGAGCTTCACGCGACCGTCCCCCTTCACGCTCACAGCGCCAGCGTGGATGACGAGCTCTCTCTCAGCGGACGCGATGAGCGTGCCGCTCGACAGGGTGATGAGTGAGCCATCCACCGTCGCCGACGAATGCGGACCGAGCTCGCCGTGGCCGCCGCTTCCAAAGGAGAACGTCAGTCGCTGCTTGCCAGCGTGGAGGCTCTGCACCTCGGCGATCGGCTTTGGCGCGGTGACCTCCATCACCGGTGCTGCTGCGACCTCCGCGACGACAACCGGCTTCGTCGTGACCGGTGCCGGCGAATGAACGAGCATCGTCACGGCCGCCGCGAGCAAAGCGAATCCTCCCGCCGGCAGCATCCACTTCCACAATGGAAGTGGCCCAGCGCGCCGGAGCATTTCCTTCGCGCTCACGTCATCCAGCGCGGCATCCACCCGCGACCACTGAACCGCGGGACGCGCATCCACGCTCAGCAGCGAGAGCGTTTCGCGCAGCTCGTTCCGCGTCGACTGACACGCGAGGCAGCTGAGCGCATGCGCCAGCGTGGCGGCTCGGGAGTCGCCGTGCAGCTCGCCCGCTTCCAATGACCAGAGCGTGGACGTGTCGGGGCAGCTCATGCCGTCCTCCCGACTCGCCGCTGAATCGCTTCGTGAAATTCGAGGCGCGCGTGATGCAGCCGGCTTCGCACGGTGTTCACCGACGTCCCGACCGTCTCCGCGATCTCCTCCGGGCCCATCCCGCAGAGCTGGTGGTACACGAAGACGATCCGCTTCTTCGGCGAAAGCTTCTCCAGCGCCGCCTGAACGAGCGCGATCGCCTCCGTCCGCTGCGCCTCCTGTTCGGGCGTGCGGTGAGGGCACTCCGCGTCAGGGAGCACGTCGCACGGATCCTCGGGGCGGCGCCTTCTCCAGCGCAGGTGCGAGAGCGCCACATTCGCGCACACCCGGTAGAGGAACGTTCTGAAAGTGCACTCGCCGCGGAAGCCTTTCACCGCTTTGAGCAGGCGCACATAGGTGTCCTGGAGGAGATCCTCGACCTCGGCGTTGCGTCCGACGAGGTGAAAGAGCGTCCGGGCCACGTCCTCGCGCGTGTGCCGGTAGAGCCGGTCGAACGCGACGAGGTCACCCGCTTTGATCTGCGCAATGAGCTGTGCGCACAGAGTCTCGTCCAGCCGGCCATCGCCATGGACCTTCGGCGACGGGCTCGGACGAGCCTCCTCGACCAGCGGCAGCGCGGCGTGGGCGTACGCGATCATCGGGTCTGACCCATTGGTCGCCGCGGAAATCCGAACCGATCAAAAAAAGAATCTTTGATCCGCGGGCACCGGCTCACGCGACCAACGCGGTCAGAAAAACGGCCCGGGCCGGCGTTTTTCGGCAAACCACCCCGGAGACTCCCAGATGAAAACCCTGACCCTCACAGGCCTGGCGCTCGTTGCGCTCGCGGCCGGCTGCGAAATCAACAACAACTATCGCGGCGGCTACTGCGATCCCGAAGACGGCCCCTGTTTCCAGCGCTGCAACACGTGCACGGTGAAGCCGGTGCAGGACGCTGGAGTCTGTCCGGCGGATCAGTGCAACACGCGCGCGGATTGTCAGAGCGGCGAGTCCTGCGTCCACAACGCGTGTCATCCGGGCTGCAGCAAGAACAGCGACTGCGATCAGGGCGAGTTCTGCCTCGCGGGAAGCTGCCGCGACATCCCGCCGAATTCGAACGCGTGCGTGGACGACGGCGACTGCGGAGCAGGGAAGAGTTGCGTGAACGAGACCTGCATCGCGCCGTGCGCGAAGAACTCGGACTGCGGAGCAGGGAAGATCTGCTTCGAGAACTACTGCTCGGATCCGCTGCCCGCGCTGGACGGTGGAACGTTGCCGGCGCCGGATGCAGGCAGCAGCTGCTCGACGGATGACGACTGCGGCTGCGGCTCGCACTGCGTGAATGGCGCGTGCCGCCTCTCCTGCAACGGCAACTCGGATTGTCCGGCCACGGAGTCTTGCCAGTCCGGCGTGTGCAAGCCGCGTCCGCAGGCCTCCTGCGGCGGGAACACGTGCACGAACAATCAGGACTGCGTGAACGGCTCGTGCAAGACGCGCTGCCAGACGGACGCGAACTGCGCGAGCAGCGAGACCTGCCAGTACAACTTCTGCGTCACCGCGAACGTCTGCACCCCGTAGCCGCCCGTGAACGGAGGGACACCGCCGCGCCTCCCCCGACGCGGCGGTGTCTTTCGTTCCGTCACTCGATCGGCGCGTTCATCAGCTCCTTCACCTTGTCTTCGGTGAGGCCGGTGAGCGCGACCGTCGCCTTCAGCGTCTGAGCTTCGAGCTTCTCTTCGCCGAGCTCCTTGTGCGCGCGGGTCAGCGCGAGGTGCACTTCGGGATCGAAAGGATCCTCCGCGAGCGCATCGAGGTACGCGTCCTTCGCGCCCTTCCAATCTTTCTTCCGGAGCCGAATCCGGCCGAGCTGCACGTTCGTGGATGCGACGCCGGGATGCACCCGCAGCGAACCGAGCAGAACCTTCTCCGCCTCTTCGAAGCGACCGGTCTCCACCAGCGCTCGCGCGTACTTGTTCGAGACGGACTCGTACTTGTCGCCGACCGAGAGATACGCGTGGCCGTACTCCTCCGCTGCTGCCTTGAAGCGCCCGCGCTCGCGGAACAGCTCGCCGAGGTGCGCCATCTTCCGCGCGTCGGTCTCTTCGACCTCCTGGAAGTCGCCGAAGGTGATCTCCTTGGACTTCTTCGATGCCTCGGCGGTCTTGCCCGGCGCGTCCTCTTTGAGCACCACCTTCTGATCCGAGAGCGGGATGAACTCCTTCGGGAAGTCCTGCTTCTTCACGTGCGCGAGCCAGTTCTTTTCGAACTGAGCGAACGGCTTTCCGGTGGCGACCTCGACGGCGTGCTTGTCGCTCTCACCTTTTCGAAGCTGCTCGATGATCGTCTGCACGCCCTTGTTGCCGTCCTCCTTCCAGATGAGATCGATCGCGAAGAACACTTCCGCGAACGCAGTCGCCGCGTCCTCGGCTGAGGGCAGCATCGCGATGGAGGGATGCATCTTCTCGAAGGGCACGAGCTTGTCCGCCTTCACGCGACGGCCGAGCAGCGCCAACGTCGCGGGCGTCATCGCCAGTCCCACCGCGCCGCGCCAACGGGACTCGAGGTACTTCGCGATCCCTTCGTGCAGCCAGATGGGCACCGCGTTGTGGCTCTTCTGGGAAACGACGAGGTGCACGTACTCGTGGTTCAGCGTGTCGAGCCAGTCGTAGCCGCGCAGCACCGCTTTGGGGCTCGTCACCATCAGCTTGTTGAACTTGCAGATCGCGATCGTGCCGGTCGTCTTGATCTGCTCCTTCGTCAGCGTCGAGAGCTTGGAGAGCTCCGTCGCGTCGTTCAGCACCTCGACGCGAATCTTTCCCGGTGGCGCGTAGCCCAGGTCCTGCTCGAGCGCGGCCCGCGCCTTCTCCAGCGTCTGCAGTGCGTACGGCGCGAGCACCGAGTCCTTGCCCTTCGGAAAGAAAAAGATGAAGTGCTCGCTCTCGACTTTGTCGTCGTCTTTCGTGACCTCGTACGTGTCCTTCGCAAGCCGCAGCCAGCCGCCCGCCTTGTCGTGCAGCCCGGACTTCGTGAGCAGGTCCACCGACTCCTGATACCGGCCCTCTTCGAGCGCGATTCTTCCCTCGTAGTAGAGGACCGGCTCGATGTCGGGCGGGACGATTTTCTTCAGCTCTTCGAGCTCCGCCTTCGCGTCCGGGATGTCCCAGTCGTCGATGAACTGATCGATGTTCGCGAGCCGCGCCTTGGCCTCGCCCTTGAGCTCGTCAGCGGCGAACGAGGGGAGTGCCAGAGCCAGGACGACGATGAACAGGAGCCTCACTTCACCAGCTCCTCGTAGTAGCGCTTCACCTGCTCCTTGTAGCGATCAGGAGCGCCCTGCTTCATGGCGTCGAGCAGGTCCTTGCGGAACTCCTTCGGCGCCTGGAACTGATCCGCGTCGGGGATCTCGATCTTCTCGTTCTGCGTGTTCGGCCCGAAGCCGCCTCTGCCTCCGCCGGCCATCATCGGGAGCGGGAGTCCGCCTTTGCCGCCCTTGCCGCTGCCCTGCTGCTGCATCTGCTGCTGGAATTTCTGCAGCTGCTCCAACGCCGCGCGCTGATCTCCATGACCGCGCGAGGCGTCCTTCGCCTCCAGCTTCTGCGCGGCGTCGTCCATCCGTTCGCCGATCTGCTGCATCTGCGACTCCGCGTTCTGATCGAAGATGGGGGCCTTGTCGCCGAGCTGCTCCATCTGCTGCCGGAGCTGATCCGACTGGCCTTTCAGCTGCCGCTGCTGCTTCGACAGCTCCTTCATCTTCTGCTTGTCCTGCTCGCTCATCACCTGCGACGGATTGGGGAACAGCTGCGCCAGCTTCTCGTTCACCTCGCGCAGCGTCTTCTCGTCCTGCTTGAGCCTGTCCGCGCCTTTCTTCGACGCGCTCTTCTGTTGATCAGGGTTCTGGAAGATCTCATCCCTCATGGCCTGCTGATCCGCGGCGTGGCTCAAATCCTCCGCTGACTCCTGCGCGCGTTGCCCGGCTTCCTGCGCGAGGTCGTAGTCGGAGACCTGGAGGGCGTTCTTCATGTTCTCGAGCTCGGACTGCGCGGCCTCGAGCGACTTCTGCGACCGCTGCGAGAGCTGCTGCGAATCCAGGCCCTGATAATCCTTCTGGACCTTGTCGAGGTCCTTCTGCAGCTCCTCTTTGAGCTGCTTGCCCTTCTCCGCGATGCGCTCCTTCATCTTCTCGCGGTAGCGATCTTTCAGCTCCTTCGTCTGCTCCGTGAGCTTCTGCTGCTCCGCGGTCGTCTTCTGCAGATCGTCCATGAACTTCTGGAACTGCGCGGCGAGCTCGGGGTCAACCTGCTGGGAGACCTTGTCCTCGGCGTCGTCCATGTTCTGGATCATCTCCTCCATCTTCATGGACATCTCCTGCAGCTTCTTGAGCGCCTCGTCGGTCTTGCCCTCCTTGAGCAGCTTGTCGATCTCATCCAGCGAGTTCGACATCTCCTGATCCTGCATCAGCTCCTTCATCGCCTCGGCATTGAAGTGCTCGTCGCGGATGCCCTTCACCATCTCGGACATTCGCTGCATCAGCTCGTTGATGTGCTGCTTCATCAGCGCGACCTGCTCGAGGATTTTCTTCTGCGCCTCGGGGTCGTTGGTCTTCTTGTACTGCTCGACGAGATCCGCGAGCTCGCGCCGTTCGTTCGCGAGCTCCTTCGCCATCTCCTTCAGGTCCTGGATCTTGTGCCGGTCGATCAGCGCTTCCAGATAGAGGACGTCCTTCTCTTCCTCGGCAATCTCCTGATCGACGACGTGGATCAGCCGCCGCCCGAGATCCACATCCGATGGCCGGTTCTTGGCGATGCGCAGCGCGAGCTTCCGCGTCGTCCCCGTGTTCTGCACCTTGTTGCCCAGCGAGTCAGCGATGTTCGCAAGCGCCGTCCACAGCTCGATCGGTGAGTCTTTGTTCTTCGAGAGATCGTGCGCGGTGCCGTCGAAGTCTTTGACGAGCTGAAAGCCCGCCTCGTCCACCTGACCCTGAGACGCGACCTGTTCGATCGTGTGATCTCGATCGCGGTCCGGCCCCTCCATGCGATTCGCGAGCTGAGTGAGCAGCCGTTCCCAGAGCGCTTCGGCTGCTTTCAAAGCTTCGCGGCGGTGCTCGGCGGCGCTGTAGGTCTTGAGTGAGAGCGTGCGCGAGACGCCCTTCTTGTGGCCCGCGACCTCGTCGTTGTCCTTCGCCTCGAGGTAGTAGCTGACGTGATCTCCAGGCCGCAGGTGCAAGGTCTGCAGATCCCACGCGTAGTTCGCGCGAGTCGTGCGCCCTTCGTCCTTCGGCAGCGGAATCCGCTTCTCCTCCGGGTTCGAGCCCATCCGGTAGACGAGCTGCAGCTCGGTCACGCCGAAGTCGTCGGTCACGTCGTACTTGAGGGTGAGCTTCTGGTTCGGGTCCACCTCCACCTCGTCGCCGGGCGTGAGGATGGTGACCTTCGGCGGTTGATCCGCCTCCACGTTGATCGGGATGGGCGGGCCCTCCGCGAGCTGACGATCGTGGGAGCTGAAGAACCGGAACTTGTAGCTGCCGGTTTTCTGTACGACGAACTCGCCGGAGAGATCGCGCTCGTTGTCGACCTTGAGGGGGACGGTGGCGCCTTCGAGCACGAGCTCCGCGCGGCCCACTTTTCGATCCGCTCGCGTCTTGAGCTGAACGCGTGTGCCCGCGGGAGCGGAGACGTCACCGTTGGTGCCGGGCAACACGCGCTGAGCGAACCCGGTGTACGCGGGATAGTTGAGCGTCAGCTCCACGTCGCCGGTGATGGGCTCCGCGACGACGTTGGAGGGACCGGCGGCCCGAGGCTTGAGCGCGGACTGAACGCCCTTCCACCAATGACCCTTGAACGCGACGACGACGAGCGCACAACCGAGCGCAATCGACATCGCGCTCGACCCGAGCCGCCGCGTGCGGCGACCATCCACGATCGTGCGCGGATCCACCTCGCCGACGCGCGCGTCCGTGCGTGCGATGTGCGCATCGATGAGCGCGCGGGAGACGCCCGGATCATCCGGAGTGGCGCGAAGCTCGACGGCGGAGAGCACGTCCGCGCCGAGCTGTGGCATCCGAGAACGGATGAGCCTCGCCGTCCGAGCGTCATCCCCAACGCTCAGCGGCCCGAGGAACAGCCCGAAGAAGAGAATCGTCCCCGCGCCGAGCAGCGGAGCGACGTAGAGCAGCGTCAGTCCCGTGGACGGAGACCACGAGCCGAGCAATCCCGCGAGCAGCAGCGTGATCGCCATCGCGCTGACCGCGATGCACACGCCTTGAATCCAGAGATCGCGCCGCTGCAGAGAGCGGACATCGGAGAGCAGCTCCTGATGCGTGCGGGCGCGCGCCGACGTCCGCCGGGAAGGAGGCGGTGTGGCTGGACGGGAAGCAGGCGGCGGGACAGGAACTTCCGAGTTCACGGACAAGCCTTCAGAGGTGCGACCAACCGCAGAGGCGGAAGGGTATTCCTCTCTTTATAGGACGCGCGAACCCCGCCGGCCCGGTCCATCCGAGGATCAACGCCCGCGGTAGGACATCCGCCGTGTCCTACATGGCGCTGATTCGCGAATTCAACCCGGCGGATGCGATCGACTCAGAGTTTCGCGGCCATCAGTCCTGCCGCGCCATTCACATCCCAGCGACCTTCGCGCTCGCCGTGGTGCTCCACACGAACAGGAGCTCCTGCTGCGACCGGGCCCCGGCGTCGATCTGATAGCGCACGATGCCGTCCGCGTTCGGTGCGTTCGGTGCCGGCCGGCTCTTTTCGCGGAGGACCTTCACGTCCACCTGCTCGACCTCGGAGACCGGAATCCGCTCTTCGATGCTGAGCTTCACCGGCTCGCTTCCGGTGTTGGACACGAACAGCTTCACCGAATGCGTGGTGGTGCGTTTCCCGGTCAGCATCGCCGTGTCGAGATCGGTCTGCTCGCTGCGCGCGACACGCAGCACATCTTCGCTGCCGAACGAGAGCTTCACCTTCTCACCGCGCGCCGCGAACTTGAGCTGTCCCCGGCCGACGTATCCGGAGGTCCGAACCAGCTCCACCGGACCCGCGAGCAATGGCGCGTTCCCCTTGTTCTCGAACCGCGCGATCCGCTGCACGAGCGGCGAGAGCTCCGGCGTCGCGACCAGCTCCGATTCGGCCGGCGCGAGGAACCGGAACAATGGCACGCGGTGCGCGGCGCCATCTGACGGCACGGTCACCTTGTGGGGCGCAGCCAGCGACAACGTCTCGCCGCCGTCGTCCACTCCGGGAACCTCCGACACCTGGGCAGCGCCGCCTTCGCCGGTGGTCTGGATCTCCTCTTCGCGGATCGAGACGTCCACCTGCTGCCGCTCCTGCTGCGTCTTGTCCCGCAGCGACAGCCAGTCTTCCGTGAGCCTCGGCGGGTTCGCGCCCAGCGTCGGCCGAGCGGTGCTGAACGACAACGCCACGTCTTTCCACTCCTCGCCCGTGCGCTGCCAGACGACTGCTTCGGCCTCGATCGCCACCGAGTCGTTCGCGCTGGAGAGCGTTGCTCGGTATGCCGGCCGCCACACCGCGCAAGGCACCAGGTAGCGGATGGTGAGCTGAGCGGTGCCACCCGTGTGTTCCACGGTCAGCTCCGCCGAGGTAATCAGCCGCTGGTCGGGAGCCTGCGTCGTGCGCGCAGCCAAAGCTGCCTCTTCGGCGCGCTTCTGCACGCGCTTGACCTCCTGCCTCGCCAGTCGAGCGCGCTCCTCCGCCTCCTCCACCGCCTTGTTGCTCAGCTCGAGCTGCTCCTTCCACGTGGACCGGTTCGCGCCCGGTGCGTTCGGCGGCGCCCCTGCGGATTCTGAGATCGCCCGGACGACGTCAGCTCTCGCTTGATGTGCGAGCTGAACCCGGAGATCGGCGCGCTCGACGGAGGCGGTCGTGGCCTTCATCTCCCGCTGCAGCGCACGCAGCCGCTGCTCGAGGTCCGTGAGTGCTTCGGGCCGTTCGTCCTTCTTGTGCCAGCTCCGGCTCACGCGCGCTTCGTGCACGGTGCCCTGACTCACCGAAACCTGGAGCGATCGATCCACCGCGACCGGCGCGAGCCCGCTGATCGTGAGCCGCGACGTCCCGGCCGGAAGCTGCACCGTGCCGCCGCGCTCGCACAGCGCGCGGTCTTCGAGCACCGTCACCTTCACCAGAGGCAGCTCTACTTTCACAGGTTCCATTTCATGCCCTCCGGTTGCCGCCGCTGAGCATCTTGCTGGCGGGGATCTTCACGTTGAAGGTCGCCTTGAGCTGCTGCGACTCGCCCGCCTTCAGCGTCACGCGCCACGACCGTTCACCCTCCACCGGCGTCTCTCCCGGCAGCACCGACGGCCGGCTCCAGGGAGGCGAAACGTTCGTCTCCTCGAGCTTGATGTCCTTCTCTCCCTGCGGAATCGCCGGCACCCGGTCCCGCACCTCCACCGTCGCGGGATGCCCGAGCCGGTTCGCGACTTCGATCTCCAGGCCGTGCGTGAGCACCGTGGATCCGCCGAACACGCCGCCGGTCGCCTCGTCGAACCGCGTGTTGCGCGAGACCTTGATGCCTTCCTCGACGCCGAGCCCTATCCGCTGCGTGGCGCCGGGCGGCAGCGTCGGCATGGGCGACGTCATCAGGAACTCTTCCCCCAACCGCACGTCCACCGGTCCCGCGAGCAGCGCATGCGGCGTGCGGTTCTCCACCTTCACCGTGCGGAACACCTGCGGTTCCATCGACGGCACCGTCACGTACTCCGCGACGAGCGCCACCTCCGCCGCGAACACCGGCAGCGAGTGCCACGACGCATCAGACGGCACATCCACCCGAGCGGCGACCTCATACCGATAGTCGAAGTACGAAGCCGACTGACGGGGCGGCACGCTGTACGCAGGCGGCGGTGCGTGATCCACCATCTGCGCGTTGCGCTGAAAGACCGCGATCATCGTCGTCGCGATCTGAATGTCCACGCGCATCGCGGCG
>JBJMQN010000682.1:0-4687 GCA_045802665.1 Myxococcaceae bacterium
ACCTGCTCGCGCCGGTTGATGAAGTCGATCAGCGCGGCGAGCGTCGATGACTTGCCCGATCCCGTCGCCCCCGTGACCAGCACCAGCCCGCGCTCCTCGGTGCCGATCTTCTCCAGCACCTTCGGCAGGACCCCGACGTGATCCTCGTCGGCGAGATGCGCGACGCCGAGACGATCGACATCGCGCTCAAGGCGGCCGAGACCGGCCACCTGGTGCTCTCCACCGTCCACACCACCGACGTCTCGAAGACGGTGAACCGGCTCACCTCGGCGTTCATGGCGGAGGAGCAGGCCACGATCCGGATGCGGCTCGCCGACAACCTCAAGGCGGTGGTCTCGCAGCGGCTCCTCCCCAGGATCGGCGGCGGCCGTGTGCTGGCGGTGGAGGTGATGCTGCAGACGAAGACGATCCGCGAATACATCGCCGACGCGGAGAAGACCGCCAGCCTCAAGGACGTGATCGAACGGGCGAAGAGCGACGGGATGCAGTCGTTCGATCAGCACCTCGCGGAGCTCGTGCGCGCGAACACGATCACCATGGAGATCGCGAAGGAAGCGGCGACGAGTCCCTCCGACTTCGAGCGCGCCATCTCCTTCGAATGATGAAGCTCGCAGCCGATCCGCACCCGCTGCTCGACGCGCGCGCGTTCACGACGACCTTCGACCGGCGCATGGCGGACGTCCCCGCGGGCGACGCGTTCATGAAGTTTCTGCGGCCGGACGCGGTGGCGCCACTGCAGTCGTCGGACGAGGTCAGGAGCGCGGTCCGGGATCTGCTCCGCCACGGCGGCTACAAGCCCACCGGCCGGGGCAAGCCGGCGTCCGAGTACCTGATCCGCGCCGTGGCTGAGAGCGCGCTCTCGTCGATCAACGCGGGCGTGGATGCGTGCAACGCCGTGTCCTTTCACTCCGGGCTGCCGATCAGCGTGGTGGATCTGGACCGCGCGAAAGAGCCCTTCCGGATTGGCGTCGCCAGGGAGGGCTCGCAGTACGTGTTCAACGCGTCCGGGCAGACGATCGATGTCGCGGGCCTGTTGTGCCTGTTCGACGCGGAGGGTCCCTGCGCGAACGCCGTGAAGGATTCGCAGCGGACCAAGACGACGCCGGACACGACGCGAACGCTGACCGTGATCTGGGGCAGCACCGCCCTCCCCGGCCGAGCCGCTCAGGCGGAGAAGTGGTACCGCGAGCTGCTCGAGAGCGTGGGCGCGAAGACTGAGGATGTGGCCGTCGGGTGAGCTCGTTCCGCGGCACGACCGTCTTCACGGTTGGGCATTCGAACCGGTCGATTGAAGAGTTGGTGGAGCTTCTCTGGAGCGCGGGCGTCGGCACCGTCGCGGACATCCGGAGATTCGCCGGCAGCCGCAAGTTTCCGTGGTTCGGTCCGGAAGCGCTGGAGAGCTCTCTTTCGGATGCAGATATTCGGTACGTCGAGATCGCCGAGCTGGGCGGACGAAGGAAAGCGCTGCCCGACACACCGAACTCAGGCTGGAGGAACATGGCGTTTCGCGGCTACGCGGATCACATGCGGACACCGGAGTTCAAACGCGGCTTGGCGAAGTTGCAGCGCGAGGTGAAGACCGCGCCCACCGCGATCATGTGCTCCGAGGCCGTGCCGTGGAGATGCCATCGGTGGCTCGTGTCAGACGCGTTGATCGTGCGAGGCGCGAACGTGTTGCACCTCGTCGGGACGGGGAAGCCGCGCGGGCACTCGCTCACCGCGTTCGCACGCAGGCGCGGAGACCTCCTCAGTTACCCGCCCGGGCCCAGGGCCGCGAGCGTGGTCCTCACGCGAGCAAATCGGAAAGCTTCCGCTCTCTCAGCACGAACAGCGCGAACGTGATCCCGTACGCGCCGATGACGTCGATCGTGTAGTGCAGGTGCGAGAAGAAGATGCTCAGCACGACGAGCACGTGGCCCGCGAGCATCACCCAGCGGAGCGGGCGGTCTCGCCAGACGTAGAGCAAGAGCAGCAGCGTCGTGCTCGTGTGGCCGGAGAAGAAGAGATCCTTGGTCAGATACACGTGCGCTGCATTGCGCCCGAAGACGCCAACCGGTGACGCGATCTCCATCAGCGCGTGCCACCGCGTCGCCGCGTCCATCCCCGCGTTCACGTCCGCTCCACGCACAGGCCCGAGCCCCGTGGCCATGATGCAAACGCCTCGCAGCAGCGCGACCAGGCCGGCGCTCACCATGTACCGGACGAAGCGCTCCGAATCCCTCCAGAGCAGCAGCAGCGCCACCGGCACGTAGACCAGCACCCAGAGGACGAAGTTGTAGCGGTCCACCCATTCGACGTACGGGACGTGCGGCAGGATCGCGTCGGGCAGGGTTGGCGCGGGCCTCGCCTCGGCCCAGAGCGCCATCGCGACCATCGCCAGGAAACAGGCGGAACGAAAAACGAGGCTGCCCAGAATCTGAGGCAGCCTCGTTCGAATGGCAGTCCAACCGGAGCGCGTCACGCGCCCCTCTCTTTAGAGCGACTTCACGTACGCCGCGAGATCAGAGACCTCCTGCGCGGTGAGCTGGCTCGTCTTGCCGTGCAGGTCGGACTGCTTGTTCTTGTTGATGCGCTCTTCGATCGTCGCGGCGCTGCCGTCGTGGAGGAACGGCGCGGTGCGCGCGACGCCGAGCAGCGACGGCGTGTTCATCCCGTTCGGGAACTGGTCCACCACGATGCCGGACTTCACGTACGTGCCCACGTCCACCATGCGGTTGTCCGTGAGCGTCGCGCCGGCGTGGCAGGTGTTGCATTCCGCCTTCTGGAAGACCTGCGCGCCGCGCAGCTGCGCGTCGGTGAGCTTCTCGTGCTTGAACGGGTTGTCCGGCGTGGGCATCGAGTCGATGAACGCGAGCAGCTGCTGCTCGGACTTCATGTCGACTCCCTGCCCGCCCATGCGCCGGGTGACGGTGTGAGTCACGAACGCGTTGAAGTCCGGGAACACGCCGTTCCAGTGGTAGGGCGCGGTCTTGCCGAGCTGGCGTCCCGCGAGCGACGGCGTCTGGCGCGGCCCGTCGGTGAAGTTCCACACGTGACCGTCTTCACGGCCGTCCACGTGGCAGGTGCCGCACGCGATCCCGATGCTGCTCATCTGGGCAGCCGTCGCGGAGAAGAACAGCTTGCGGCCCTTCACCGCGTCGTCGGAGAGCGTCTCGCCGGTCAGCACGGTCTCTTCGCTCGCGTCGAGCACCGGTGTGGAGCCCACGTTGTGCGAGGTGATGGAGAGGAGGCTGTGGTTGAAGAGGCTGTAGACCCACGCGGTCTTACCGTCTCGCGACACCGCGAGCCCCACCGAGCCCGGCTTGACCGGCACGAGCTGAGTGACGGTGCGCCCGTCGTTCTCGTTGACCCGGAACGTCATCGGCATGATCGCGACGTCGCTGCTCTGCTTGTCGAGGACGAACAGCCACTGGCCGGTCGGATCAATCACGACGCCGGTGGGGCCCTGAACAGTCGTGGTGCCGCGGCCGTGAAGCATGGTGGGCGGAAAGTCGACCGAGTTGTCGATGCTGCACGCGGTGAGCGAGTCCACCAGAGGGTTCAGCGTCTTGCCCTCGACCGTGAACGTACCCGGCGTGGCCACCGAGCCCGAACGGCACGGCGAGCCGACGTTGCCATACGCAGCACCGCCGCTGCTCGTGTCCACCTGCGTCGTCGTCGCGGTAGCGCTGTCGTCGAGGATCGCATCGCTCGCCCAGGTGACGGACGAGACCGCGCGCGTGCCGTCCGGCGTCGACGCGAGCTCCAGCGCGCTGCGGGCCTTGAACGTCGAAGCGCCGCCCTTCGAATCGGGCATCGGCATCGGCTCGTCGAAGCCGTTGTTCGCGCTCGCCGCCGGCGTGCGGTTGGCGAGGTCGTTCACGCGCACGTGACCGTTCACCTCGTGCGTATCCAGGTTCACGCGGACGAGCTCGCCCTTGCGGGAGAGCGAGACGAGCGCGGCGTTACCTTCAACCACCGTCACGCCGCGCGGCTCATCGCCGACCGGGACTTCCCAGAGCGGCTGCAGCGCCTTCACGTCGATCGCCATCAGCGAGCCCGTCTCCGTCGAGTCGAGCATGGTGCTGTTGACCACCAGCAGCGCCTTGCCGTCCGGCGTGAAGCTCATCGCGTACGGCTCGACGCCGACATCCACGGTCGCCACGGGCGCGTCCCACTGGCCCTTCTTGATGACGCTCACCGAACGGCTGCCGCGGTTACTCACGTAGATGGTGTCGTCAGCGCCGACGATGACGTGCTCGGGGTTGTGGCCGACTTTGATCTGCGCCACCGTCTGACGGCTCTTCGCGTCCACGACGAACAGCGCGTCGTTGTCGGAGTCCGCCGCGTACACGAGCGAGTCATCTCGCGAGAGCGCCAGCGCCCCGGAGCTGTTGGTGTACGAATCCGGTGCCTGGCTCGAGCAACCAACGAGCACCATTGCTGCGACGAGACCGCTGAGCGTGAATTGGAGCCGCATCGCAGCCCTCCCTGAGATTGGACAGCAGGCAGCCTAGCGCAGAGGCAAGTCGAAGTATCAGTAAGGGGGACCCGTCGTCCGGCCGATGACTTCGTTCAGCGGAGGAGGGAAAGCAGCTGCTCGGGCTTGTCGAAGATGTGCCGGGCGCCAGCGGGTTCCAGCTCCTCCGGACGAAAGCCCCACGTCACACCCACTCCCACCATGCCGGCGTTGTGCGCGGTGTGGATG
>JBJMQN010000683.1:0-5699 GCA_045802665.1 Myxococcaceae bacterium
AAGGCGCTGAAGGCGCTGAACCGCAAGGGCGTGGGCGCAGCGCCGATCGGCGAAGTCGTGAGCGGCGATGCGCCCGGGATTGACGTGATCGGGTAGGAACACCGGGTGCTCCGTGGCGCGGTCCACGAGTCCAACGACTGGGTCACGTCCGAGCACGCCAGCGACTCCGATTCTCCCGCTGGAGAGACTGCGGCACTCGTGCGAGGGACGAGGGGGCGTTCGGTGAGGGCTGGCTCGAGGCCATCCGGTCGCTGCCATTCCGTCGCGTCCCTCCAAGCAGGCCCGTCGATTAGCGACGGGGGTGTCCCTGAGAACTACCGATTTTTGGCTGGATCGTCGGGAAAACCGGAGGTTTTCAGGGACAACCCCTGCGTGCGGAGTCGGAGCGTCCGTGTCGCGAAGCAGCCAGGCATGCAGGCGTCCGGCGTGGGTGCGGTAGGATCTCCCCGCCTTGTTCCGCGCGCTGGCCCTCACGCTCACGATCACTTCGCTCACTGCGCTCCCGGAAGAGCCAAAGCGTCCGCCGCCGGTGATCATCATCGATCCCGGTCATGGCGGAGCGCAGGAGGGCGCGATCGGTCCGGCGGGGCTCCTCGAGAAGAACGTGTGTCTGGAGATCGCCGGGCGGGTGAAGAAGCTGCTCGAGAAGAACGGCGCGACGGTCCATCTCACCCGCGAGCGCGACGAGCAGGTTCACCTCGCGGACCGCGTGGAGTTCGCGAACAAGCAGAGTCCGGATCTCTTCGTGTCGATTCACGCGAACTCGATGCCGACGAGACGCCAGCGGCAGGTGACCTCGGGCATCGAGACCTACTTCCTCTCCGCGAGCGCGACGGATGACAACGCTCGGCGCACGGCGGATCGCGAGAACGCCGAGTCGCTGCATTCACTCGTTCCGCGCGGTGAGGACACGGTGGCGTTCATCCTCGCGGATCTGGCTCGATCCGAGGCGCACGTGGACAGCTCGCGGCTCGCGTATTCGATCCACCAGAAGATCATCGCGGGAACCGGAGCGCAGGATCGCGGGGTGCAGCAGGCGCCGTTCTACGTGCTGATGGGCGTGTCCGCGCCGGCCGTGCTCGTGGAGGTCGGATTCATCTCGCATCCGGAAGAGGGAAAGAAGCTGAGCGACCCTGCGTACCAGGAGGTGATCGCGGGCTCGATCGTCTCTGGCGTCACGGACTTCCTCGCGACGATGAACGAGCGCGAGGGCAAGACGCTCGTCGAGAAGACGCCTCCGTAGGCCGGAGCGATCGCTCAGCCGTAGATCCTCCGCAGCATCCGGAAGGCCTTCTTCGGCGCGCCTGAGGCGTCCACCATTCCGAGGCCCTGCTCGAAGCTGGAGCCGGGCTGATACGTCGGATCGTCCATCAGCCGGTGCACGATGACGGACTCGAGGTGCTTCTTGCCTTCGAGCTGTTCGAACGTGTCGCGCAGCGCCTTCGCCTGCTTCGTCTGCGACATGTCCCCGCTGGAGAAGCCCATCTCGGTGATCCAGATGTCGCGCTGAGCGATCTGCCGCGCCTCGGCGTATTGGCGCTCCGTCTTCGCCGCGAGCGTCTTCGCGTCCCCGCCGCGTGCGTACGGGTGGATCGCCACGTCGAAGTCGCCCTTCGCGTTCTGCATCACGACCTTGAGGTACTGCTCCCAGCTCGGGTGATCCTTCGTCTGGTTCACCGGCGAGAGGCCCGCGCTCAACACCTTCGTATCCGGGCTCTGCGCGTGAATCGCCGCCGTCGCCGCGGTGAGCATCTGCGCATAGCGCTGCGGAGGGATGTTTCCGTAGTCGGGGAGGTTCGGCTCGTTCCAGATCTCGATCGCAGCAGCGTCCTTGTAGCGATTGGCCACCATCGCGGTGAAGTTGCCGAACGCGCCGTCGAACTGCGGATCCTGCGGGATGCGCGCGGTGGGATCGGGATTGGACGGGTGTGACCACGCCGGAGCCGAGATGGCCACCAGCACAGGCTTGATGCCGTGCGCCTCCATCGCCGCGATCGTGTCGTCGAGCCGGCCGAGCGCCGCCTGATCGTAGACGCCCGGGCTCGTCTCAATCTGATCCCAGCACACGTTCAGCCGCCCGACCTGCGCGCCCGTCTGCTGCGCCATCTGCGCGAGTTGATCCGTCGAGACGTCCCACCGTCCCCAGGCTTCGTTGAACCCGAAGTTCGGCAGCGGGGTCTGGGGCGCCTGAGGCTTCTGCGCTTTCGGCTGCTGAGCGGAGTGCGCCTTGCTGTGTCCCTGGATCTTCATCGCTGTGCTCCCCGATTGAAGTGGTCCCTTGAATCGTCGCGAATGCGCGCAGGTGGGTTGCGAGCCCATTTCTCGCCCCTAGCGGTCCAGTGATCGGCACAAAGGTGGGCCTGTCTCGCTCCGTGCACAGGTCCCTGTGCTAGACGTCCGCGCCATGCGTTCGTTCAACCGTTCCGCGCTCGATCTGCGCCCCGTCGTCATCACCCCGAACATCTCCATCCACGCGGAGGGCAGCGTGAACGTGGAGTTCGGTCACACGAAGGTCATGGTGACCTGCTCCGTCGAGGAGAGAGTTCCACCGCACCTGATGGGCAAGGGCTCCGGCTGGGTCACCGCCGAGTACGGGATGCTTCCGCGATCCACGAATACGCGCTCACCGCGTGAAGCGGCGAAGGGAAAGCAGGGCGGCCGCACGATGGAGATTCAGCGGCTCATCGGCCGGTCGCTGCGAGCGGCGGTGGACCTGACCACGCTCGGCACGCGCACGCTGACGCTGGACTGCGACGTGCTGCAGGCGGACGGCGGCACGCGGACCGCGTCGATCACCGGCGCGTACGTCGCGCTCGCCATGGCGCTCAAGAAGCTGAAGGAGCGGGGGACGATCTCGAAGATGCCGGAGCTCACGCCCGTCGCGGCGATCTCGGTGGGCATCATCAACGGCGAGGTTCGAGTGGACCTGGACTACGAGGAGGACTCGACCGCCGAGGTGGACATGAACATCGTCGCCACGGGCGCGGGCAAGCTCATCGAGCTGCAGGGCACCGCGGAGCACAAGTCGTTCGACCGAAAGCAGCTCGACGCGATGGTGGATGGCGGGCTGCAGGCGATCACCAGGCTCATCGAGATTCAGAAGAAGTCCATCGGATGAAGCCGAAGCTCCTCTTCGCGACGACCAACGAGGGGAAGCTGAAGGAGCTGCGAGCGCTCGTGGGCGACGCGGTGGAGGTCCTCTCGCTGAAGGACTTCCCCGCGGTGACCATCTCTCCCGAGACCGGAGACACGTTCGAGGCGAACGCGGAACAGAAGGCCCTGCACTACGCGAAGGCGACGAAGACGGCTGCGCTCGCGGACGACAGCGGGCTGTGCGTCGATGCTCTCGGAGGAGCGCCCGGAATTCATTCGGCGCGGTACGTGGAAGGCAGCGACGCGGATCGCACTCAGCGCGTGCTGGAGGTGATGCGCGAGGTGCCCGAGGAAAAGCGGGGCGCTCAGTTCCGCTGCGCGCTCTGTCTCGCGCTGCCGTCGGGGAAGACGGTGATCGAGGTCGGCGAGATGAAGGGGAAGATCGGCCACGAGCCCAGAGGCACGAACGGCTTCGGCTACGACCCCATCTTCGTGCTCGTCTCCGGAAAGACCACCGCTGAGCTGACACAGGCGCAGAAGTCAGCGCTCAGCCACCGAGGGGAAGCGTTCCGGAAAATGCGGCCGCACCTCGAGGCGTGGGCGACCGGGCGATTGAGATAGGCCGCGCTGTATCGGCCCCGTCGGCCCGAAGGAGTGGTTGGGGAGCACCCGCTCCGCCTACCTCTCGCGCCGCGCTTCGCACACCCGGGGCGATGCGTTCACCTCGCGCGTTGCGGAGCGCTCTTTGAGTGCCGCTTCTCGGGCGGAGTCCGTGAGCCTGCGCCCCCCTGGCCGGGCTCTTCTTTCGCCACCGCTCGGGCGAGCGCCTTCTGCGTGCCTGCGAGGTGCTCCAGCGCCGCGATTCCCTCGTCCACGCCAAGCGCGGTGATCCGGAAGAGCTGCTCGGCCTTATCCACCGGGCCCTTCGCGACGGTCGCGTCCTGGCTTCGGCGCTGCTCGAGCTCGTGCACGCGCTTCTCGGTGAGGTCAGCCTGCGCGTCGAGCTCCTTCGAGAGCTGCTCTCGCCGCGCGTCCAACTCCGCCGCAAGCGTGGTGGCATCCGCGACGGATTGTCCGACGGAGCTTCCCGGCTTCGCAGCGGACACGGCTTTTTGCGCCTGCTGATACTTCGACCACGCGAAGAGCGCGCCCGCGCCGAGCCCGATGATCAGCATCAGCATCAGCGCCACCAGCACCGAGAGCAGGCCGATCATCTGCCGCGTGTTCTGATCCGCTTCCATCCTCAGAACGTGCGGTTCGATGGGCGCCGATCCCACTGGCGCGGGCGACAGGAGTTCGGAAGCGCGCTCAGAGGGATTCGAACCCCCGACCCTTGGCTTCGAAGGCCAATGCTCTATCCAGCTGAGCTATGAGCGCATGCCGAGCGCGGGAAAAGATGGGCGACCAACCGGGCTTGAACCGGTAACCCCAGGAGTCACAGTCCTGTGCTCTGCCAGTTGAGCTATGATCGCCGTGAGACAAACCGCGACGGCGCGCGGTGAGTAGCCAAAAAGACCCGAGGGTTCAAGCACGACGGACGAACCCGGGGTCGCTCGTGTGAGAAAGCGCGCCCGGCGGGACTCGAACCCACGACCCCCGGCTTAGAAGGCCGGTGCTCTATCCAGCTGAGCTACGAGCGCTCTGAATCGGATCTGAGTGTCGGGGCGAGAGGATTTGAACCTCCGACCCCCTGCGCCCAAGGCAGGTGCGCTACCAGGCTGCGCTACGCCCCGATTCAGACCCAACCGGGCGGCGTTCTCGCTGAATGGCGATGGCGATGCAAGGCGCCGTAGAGACCCATGCGCAGAAACGACGAGGGAAGCGCGTGGCACCTGACTTTGCTGATCAGCGCGGCAGGTTGCGGACGGCGGGGGCGATCCAAATCATTGACACCCCTGCTTCGGACCCGTTATACGCGCGCGCCTCGAAACGCCAGGGAGCGTAGCTCAATTGGCAGAGCAATGGACTCTTAATCCATAGGTTGTGGGTTCGATTCCCTCCGCTCTCACTGGATGAACTCGGGCCGGATCGCCGCAAGGTGATCCGGCCCGAACTTTTTTCGGCGGCCCGCGCCCGAAATCGGCATTGATCTGCTGTGCATATCGTGTGCATATGCATTCACACGATGCATACGGCACGAATCGGCATTTTTGGCGCTTCCGGCTACGCGGGGATGGAGCTGACCCGGCTCGTCTCGGCGCACGGGCAGCTGAAAGTCTCGTTCCTCGCCAGTGAGCGACACGTCGGCACCTCCGTCGAGCAGTTCACCGGTGTCACCGGTCCCGTCGGCCGGATGAGCTATGTCGGGTTCGAGGATGCGAAGAAGCTCGCCGCCGAGTGCGAAGCGGTCTTCCTCGCCACGCCGGCCGAAGTCTCGCTCGCGCTCACCTCCGAGCTGCTCAGCAAGAACGTCAAGGTCGTGGATCTCTCTGGCGCCTTCCGCCTCTCCGATCTGGACGCGTACAAGAAGTACTACGGCCACTCGGCTCCCTCGGCGGAGCTGCAGGCGAAGGCTGCGTACGGGATGCCGGAGCTGTTCCGCGCTTCGGTGAAGGGCAGCTCGTTCGTGGCGAACCCGGGCTGCTACCCGACGGCCGCGACGTTGG
>JBJMQN010000684.1:0-7930 GCA_045802665.1 Myxococcaceae bacterium
ACGCCCACGTTCTGCAGCACCGCCGTCATGCCGCCGAAGTGATCCGCATGCGGATGCGTGAGGACGAGGAGATCGATGGGCTCGGTGACGAGCTCGGAAAGCCGATTGTTGAGGTGGCTCACCGACTCCAGCGGCCCCGCGTCGATCAGCACCGTCTTTCCCACGGGCGAAACGATCAGCGTCGCGTCTCCCTCGCCGACATCGAGGAAGTACACGTAGAGCTTCCCGTCGCCGCCGCCCTTCGGCGTGGTGTCATCGAGCGACGGCGGGACCTCCGGCTCCTTCTCCACGACGGGAGCGGGTTTCGGCGCGGGCTTCAGGGCGACGGGCTGCGCGTGCGGCTGCTCGACCTTCTCCGAGCACCCGGCAACGATCAGCAGCGCGGCGGCGAGCCACTTCAAGGGTTGCAGTCCTCTGCCGGCTTACGGCCCTTCGCTGCTTCGGAGCGCGACCAGAACTCGATGCGGTTCTTCGCCTTGATCTGATGAACGCCTTCGCAGTCCGCCATGTGGAACACGTTCGAGTTGCGCGACGCGACGTACTTCACCTGCCGGTCAGTGCCCTTCACCGGAACCGCGTACCGCTCCTTCACTGCATCCGGGATGAGCGCGTCCGGGTCCGCCTTCGGAGTCTCCTTCTTCTCTTCCACGACGACTGCAGACTTCACCTCGCCCTTGCCGTCGTTCTTCACGACCGGAGCGCTGCCACCGCCGAGGTCGAACTTCGCGGCCGTGCGCTGCATGTTCGGCAGCGCGACGTTGTCATCCGCCTTGCCCTTGTCGCGGCCGCCGTAGCGCTTCTGATCCTCCAGCGTCGCCTCGGACAGATGGCGCTCGCTCGGGAGAATCGGGCCCGTCGCCACCTGCGCGCGCGTCTCGCCCTTCACCGTGAAAGGTCCGCTGTGGCCCTTCTCCGTCGTGACGGTGACCTGCGATCCGTCGGACTGAACGTGGACTTCGCCATCCTGATCGTTTCGGAAGATCTCCGCGCCGATCGCGTGGAGGCGATCCAGCGTCGCGGCGCCCGGGTGGCCGTAGTCGTTGTGCTCGGCGACCTGAATCATCGCGATCTTCGGCTTGATCCTCGCGAGCCACGGCTCGGTGGACGAATGCCGCCCGCCATGGTGCCCCACCTTCAGCAGCGTGGAGGTGAAGTCGATGTTCTTCTGCAGCAGGACGTCCTCGGTATCGGGCTCCGCGTCGCCCACGAACATGAACGCGGTCTTGCCGTAGACGAGCTTGAAGACCACCGAGTTCGAGTTCGGATCGCTGCGGGTCCCCTCGAGAAACGGCTCCACCGGCTTGCGAGGCCAGAGCACGTTCATGGTGATCCCGTCACCGAGACCGATGGTCACCAACTCCTGAGGATGCGCCGGATCCGGGATCGGGTTCATCACCTGGCCTACGTTGCTGCCCACCCACTCGAGGAGATCGCGGTAGCCCTTGCTGGGATGATCAAAGCCGGGATCCAGGAACCGCTTCGTGCCCACCGCCTGCAGCGCGTCCAGCATGCCGCCCAGGTGATCGGCGTGAGGATGCGACAGCACCGCGAGATCGAGCTTCCCGTGCACCAGCTGCTTGAGCCGCGAAGCCACATGAGGGCCGGCGTCCGGGGGACCTGCATCGACGAGGATCGTCTTGCCGGACGGCGTGATGATCAGCGACCCATCACCCTGACCAACATCGAAGAAAAAGATCTGCAGCTTCCCGTTGCCCTGAGCGCGAGCGAGCGACGCGAACAGAACGACGAAGAGCGCAACGGAGCGGAGCGAGAAGGGCAGGCGCAAGACAGCCCGAGTATCGCAGAGGGCAGCGCTGTCGTCTCCACGCCCCGAGAGCAACCGAGCAGGCAGCTTGTGAACCGCGACGCGTCCGCCGCCGACCCCCGCCCGAGCGACTACGAGATGCCCTTCTCCTCCCGGTGACTCTGGGCTAGATGAAAACAAAATGGCTGATTCCGACGAGATCAACCAGGCCGTCAACGAGATCGCAGACCGCGTGCGCCGCCGGATCATCGCGGCCCGGGTGGGCAAGGAAGAGCCCTGTACGGCCGTCTCGCCCTCGGAGTCAGCGAAGGCAGACGGTGCTCAGGCTCAGTCCAACGGCGAGTGTGCGACCTCCTGCACCACCTGCGCGAACTTCGACTCGTGCGGCGTCGCGGGCGCGGTGCGCGGTGGCGTCGCGCGCATCGCTCCGGATCGCATCCGGACGTCGGCCGACATCGCGCCGTACATCGATCACACGCTGCTCAAGCCGGACGCGACGCGCGAAGAGGTCGTGAAGGTCGCGGAAGAGGCTCGCAAGTACGGCTTCGCCACGGTCTGCGTGAACTCGGCGAACGTGGGCACGGTGGCGCGCATCCTGTCTGGCAGCAAGACGGTGCCAATTGCAGTCGTGGGCTTCCCGCTCGGCGCGGCGCTTCCGTCGGCGAAGGCGTTCGAGTCGCGCGAGGCGATCCGGTGCGGCGCTCGCGAGATCGACATGGTCATCAACATCGGCGCGCTGAAGGCGAAGGACTACGCGCTGGTGGTGAACGACATCGCAGCCGTCGTGCAGGCGTCTCGGCCGTATCCCGTGAAGGTGATCCTCGAGACGAGCCAGCTGAACCACGAGGAGAAGATCGCCGGCTGTGTGCTCTCCAAGGCTGGCGGCGCGGCGTTCGTGAAGACGTCCACGGGCTTCTCCGGCGGCGGCGCAACGGCTGAGGACATCGCGCTGATGCGCAAGGTCGTCGGCGACGACGTGGGCGTGAAGGCGTCCGGCGGCGTGCGCAGCACCGAAGATGCGATGAACATGATCAAGGCGGGCGCGAACCGAATCGGCGCCTCGGCTTCGGTCGCGATCATCACGGGCCAGAAGTCGAACGCGAAGTACTGAGATGACGCCCGCTCAGCGCGCCTCCTACAAGAAGGCTCTGCTCGAGCTCCGCCGCCAGCTCTCTCAAAAGGGCCCGGTGAAGCTCGAACCCAACCGCACCGCGGACAACAAGGTCGGGGACGATCAGGACGAGCAGCCGCTCAACGAGATGATGCAGAGCATCGCGTCCGCTCGGAACCGGAACATGGAGGGCGTGCTCAAGCGCGTCGAACGCGCGCTGGTGAAGCTCGACGAGACTCCGGACGACTACGGCAACTGCGAAGACTGCGAAGAGCCCATCTCGAAGGGCCGGCTGGACGCGATGCCCTACGCGGAGCTCTGCGTGAAGTGCCAGGGCAAGAACGATGGCCCGAAGGGCGGCCACACGCGCAAGAAGCTGACGGACTTCATCTGACGGCTACAGGCACCCGTCGTAGCCCGCGTCGTTCGTCCCGCACTTGCGGCTGAAACAGTCCGCGGTGACGAAGATGTAGCCGGCGTCACCGTCGCTCCGGCATTCGAGCACGGTCTGGCGATCGGGCAGCGAGCAGAACTGCGTCGGGTGCTGCGAGGGATCGCACCACTGCGCCACGCACACGCCTCCAGCGGCCTGCGCGTCACACTGCTGGTGAAGCGGGCAGGGCGTCGCGGAGATGACGTACCCGGCGTCCTCGGAGCCGACGCATCTCTGCACAGCGCCTGCGTCAGCGGAACAGCTCGGCGTGTCCAGCGGGTCGCACGCGAGCAGCGGCGGCAGGACGCATTCGAAGGTGGGTTCGCTGGCGTGACAGACAGCGTCGCCGAGGCAGACCTTGCCCATGAAGTTGTCCACGCGCTGGCCGCTGTCTTTCAGGATGATGCACGCGTAGCGATCGCCATCCGGTGGACAGGTGTCGCCGGGAACGGGTGGCGAGCACGGCCGCGGTGTCGCGTCGATGCACGTTGGAAGGAACGGCCCGGTTTCGACGGTCGCCGCGACGGCGCAGTGCTTTTTCGCGCCCGTTGCGTCGGTGGAGAAGCCACAGTCGTAGCGCGCCTCCATGTTGTGATCGAACGTCGCGTTGAGGGCCCACTGGGGCGGGCACAGGATGGGATCGGTGCAGGGGGCGTCGCGGGGAGTTCCGCAGAACACCACGGTGTCGCCCTCGCAGCGCGGATAGCTGGGATCGCCCGTCGAGCACTCGTCGCACGCTCGGCCACACGCCGCGAACCCGACTGCGAGCAGCGCCGCGATCAGGGTTCGGAGCATGGAGCGGAGCCTAGCGGACTTTCTCAGAGCGCAGCAGGCGGGCGAGCGGCGCACGGGCTCCCACCAGCGAGGCGAGGCGCAGGGTATCGTCACACACCTCCATGGCGGATCCCGGCCATCTCTGTCGCCACCACAGGTCTTCACCTGCGGGCTGGGCGTGTGACCGCTGCGGCAAGAAGCTGTGCGAGCTCTGCGTCTACGAAGAGCGCGTGCAGCACACGTCGTTCACCGGCTGCGTGCACTGCGGCGCGCCCGTGGGACGGCTCAAAATTCATCGCGACACGACGCCCTTTTCGAAGCGCGTGCTCGGCGCGTGGTCCTATCCGCTGAGCCTGGGCGGGCTCGCGGCGATGGTGGCGATGGGCCTCATCGTCGGCATGATGCGCTGGGGCTTCGACGTCGCGTGGATCGCGATGAAGCCGTTCATGTTCGCGATGTGGGCGGGCAGCTTCTGGGGCTACGTGATGCACCTCATCCGCCAGAACGCTCAGGGCAGACGGGAGCTCACCGGACCCGACTTCCGCGACTTCTACTCGGACATCGCGATGCCGGCGATCCGCGGGACGCTCTCCATCGTCCTCATCTGGGCGCCCGCCGTCGTCTACATCCTGTTCTTTCGCGCAAAACACTGGGATGGCCTCATCCGGGATCCTGTGCTGTGGCTGATGGGCATCCTCGGTGTGCTCTACGGCCCGATGGCGATCATGCTCGCCGCTACGGGCACCAGCCTCCTCGGAATGCTGAACCCGATCTGGGTCTACGGAAACGTGGTGCGCATTGGCCGCGATTATTGGGTCGCCGTCGGCTCGCTGTTCGTGTGCGCGCTGACCGCGGTGGGCTGCTACGTCTTCGCGCACGGCGTGTTGCCGCGGATCTTCGGCGTGCCGCTCATCAGTCCGCTCATCGGCGAGACGATCACCAGCTATCCCGCGTTCGTGATGGCGTACGTGCTGGGCACGCTCCTGTACGTCCGCGGCGACAGGGTTCTGTACGGCATCGACTCGGACTACTACGACATCTACCTGCCGGACCTCGTCGCGAAGGGCGTCAAGCCGGGCGCTCCGCCGAAGGTCGCGGTGGGCGATGGCGCGCCGGCGGAGAACCCGACGGATGTCTCGGAAGATGGGCTCGGCCACGCGTTCAACCCGAAGGCGGCCGTCTCGCTGGAGCCTGAGGGCGTGGATGCGGTCGTCGCGGCGGTGAGCGCGAACCGGCTGGATGACGCGCTGACGCATTACCGCACGCTGTCCGCGACAGACCTCAAGCGCGTCGCCTCCGAGCTCCATGTGGCCGTGGGACAGAAGGCGGTGTCCGCAGGCGACCTCACGCTTGCGGTGAACGCGCTCAAAGCGGCGGCCTCCAACATGGAAGATCCCGCGGCGCCCAAGGCGTACGTGATCCTGGGACGCATCTACAGCGAACGGCTGAATGATCCCGCGACCGCGCAGAAGCTCTTTCACCATGTCGTCACGCGCTACCCGGGAACGTCCGCGGCTGAGTTCGCGAAGAAGGCACTGAGCAGCATTCCGCGTTGACAGCTCGACGGCGCGGGCGCGATGACCTGCGCCCATGATCCCTGAGGCACTGCTCTCGAAGGTGAAGGCGTGGCGGGACGCGGATCCGGATGAAGCCACCGCGGCCGAGCTGGATGCGCTCATCTCGAAGAACGAGGTGAACGAGCTGTCGGATCGCTTCGCCGCGTCGCTGGAGTTCGGCACCGCGGGGCTTCGCGGCGTGCTCGGCGGCGGTCCGAATCGCATGAACCGGGCGGTCGTGCGCCGAACGACCGCGGGCCTCGCTCGGTACCTCAAGGCGCAGATCCCGGACGTGACGAAGCGGGGCGTGGTCGTCGGGCGCGACGGACGGCGGATGAGCAGGGAGTTCACCGAAGACACCGTGGGCGTGCTCGCAGCGGAAGGGATTCCCGCGCACGTGTTCGAGGACGTGGTGCCGACTCCGGTCACCGCGTTCGCCACGCTTCGGTTGAACGCCGCCGCGGCCGTGATGATCACCGCGAGCCACAACCCGCCCGAGTACAACGGCTACAAGGTCTACTGGCAGAACGGCGCGCAGATCATCCCGCCGCACGACAAGGGCATCGCCGCTTCGATCGATCGCGTCGAGCCCGCGCGCGAGGTGAAGCTGCTCTCGCGAGCGGACGCGACGAAGCAGGGACTCCTTCACACCGTTGGCCCCGAGCTGGAGCGCGCGTACCTCGACGCGATCCTCGGGCTGCGGCTTCATCCGGAAGCATCGAAGGATCTGCAGTTCGTCTACACGGCCATGCACGGCGTCGGCGGCCGCTGGGTGAAGGCGGCGTTCAAACAGGCGGGCTTCGACAAGCTGCACGTGGTGCCGGAGCAGCAGGAGCCGGACGGCACGTTCCCGACGGTGCGCTTCCCGAACCCGGAGGAGCCGGGCGCGATGGATCTGTCGACGGCGCTCGCTGAGAAGGTGAAGGCCGAGCTCGTGATCGCCAATGATCCGGACGCGGACAGGCTGGCGGTGCTCGCTCGGGATTCGCAGGGGAAGCTGAAGGCGCTGAGCGGAAACGAAGTGGGCGTGCTGCTCGGCCACTACGTGCTCACCGAGAGGAAACCTCGTCCAGGCAAGCCTCTGCTGGTGACGACGATCGTGTCATCCGTTCAGCTGGGTGAGATCGCGAAGGCGGAGGGCGCGCTCTATGGCGAGACGCTCACCGGCTTCAAATGGATCGCGAACCACTCGCTGGAGCGCGAGAAGTCGGACGGAGCGAGCTTCCTGATGGGCTACGAGGAGGCGCTTGGGTACACGGTCGGGACGGTCGTTCGCGACAAGGACGGCGTCGGCTCCGCCGTGGTGTTCGCGGACCTCGCCTCGTGGTGCAAGTCCCGCGGGACGACGGTGCTCGGGTACCTCGAGGAGATTCAGCGCAAGTACGGGCTGTTCCTCGCGGACCAGAAGAACTTCACGTTCCCGGGCGCGGAGGGCGCGGCGGTGATCGCTCGCGTGATGGACGGCTTCCGGAAGAGTCATCCGTCGCGCATCGGCGAGTTCGAGGTGGTGGAGCTGCGCGACTACAAGCTGGGCGAAGCTCAGGCCGGCGCGGAGAAGCGGAAGCTCACGCTGCCTTCGTCGAACGTGATCGCCTACATGCTGAAGGGCGGATCGCGGGTGACGCTGCGGCCGTCCGGCACCGAGCCGAAGATCAAGTATTACTTTGAGCTCAAAGAGACGCTGTCCCCCGGCGAGACCGTCGAGACGGCGAAGGCGCGCGCCACTGAACGGCTCGAGCGTTTGCAGGCTGACTTCGTACGGCTCGCGCGCGAACGGGGGCAGCCGTAGCCGGTAAAAAAATCCCGTTGTCGCGAGCGAGGCGTTAGCGTCCGCCTTTTCTGGAGGGAGAAATTCCGTGAAGACGATCGCGCTGATCGCCGCTGTGCTGTTGCCGGTTTCCGCGTTTGCCGCTGACATCACGTCCAGCGAGCCCACAGTCCGAGGGCAGGGCTGGTCGATGCAGGCGGGCCGTACGGTGGGCAGCGGCACCACCGCCGTGTCCGTCGTCGCGGGTTGGCCGGGCCTCTCCGCGGGCGTGCTGTACGGCGCCACCGATCGCGTCGATATCGGCGTGCGCCTCAGCTTCAACTACGGCTTCGAAGGGATGGTGAACTTCGTCGAACCCGGCATGAAGATGCAGGGCGTCGTCCGGGTCGCGCTGCTCGACAAGCAGAAGTTCAACCTGGGCCTCGAGTTCGCGCCGGGTCCGCTCTTTTACTTCAACAACCCGAACTACTTCGGCCCGAGCACGATCGTCGGGCTGGCGCTTCCGTTCTCCCTGACGGTCGGA
>JBJMQN010000685.1:0-5058 GCA_045802665.1 Myxococcaceae bacterium
CCACTTCGGTGCGGATCTGCGAGCTGTCCTGTCGCCACGACCGGGGCTCGAGGTGCGGGTCCGGCCAGACGAGGTTCCGGAACTGGAACTTGAGCTCGTCGTTGGAGAACTCGGGGACGGGCTGCCTCGTGGGATCATCCAGGCCGTCGAAGTGGTTCTGTCCCGCCTCCAGAATCAGCACCTTCTTGCCGTGCTTCGTGAGGATGTGCGCCACCGCGCTGCCGCCCGCGCCGCTGCCGATGATCAGCGCGTCGAAGCTCGTCAGGGCCTGATTGCCGAGGATCTTGTTCATGCGACCCTCCCGCCCAGCGCGATGACGGCCTTCTGGATGATCGCCCGCGTATCGGAATCCATGGGCGCCGGATCGGGCGTCGTGTCCGCCCTCGAGACCGGCTTGTCGTCGCGCTCTTTGTACTCGCCCGTCGTCTCGTCGAAGAGGCTGTAGCCCAGAGGCTGGCTCTCGCCCTCGAGGTGGATGAGCGCCCAGCCCTGCAGATCCTTGTTGCCGCCGTACTCAGGCGCCGCCCACGCGGCCTGCGAGACGAGCGTGATCACCGTTTCGCGGAACTCAGCGTCCAGCGACTTGAACGCGGCGAACCGTTCGGCGAGCGGCTTCCCCGCGAAGTCCGCACCCAGCGAATCCTTCGCGGCGGCGAGGCCATTGCGCACCTGATCTCGCAGCCCGACGATCTTCCCCAACACAGCGTCGTTCGGTCCCCCGCCCTCCACGCCGTCCGAGCCGTAGAGGTACAGCCGCCACGCGCGTTCGGTGACGCGGTTGAGCGGGATGCCCTTCAGAAAACCGTTCTCCGGAAAGTCGGCGCTCGCGCCGCCGTGACCGTCGGGGTTGGGCTCGCGGCCGGAGTACGGGCCCGCTCGGAAGATGGGCGAGTTGGACTCGAAGGCGGAGAGCAGCATGTCCGCGTAGACCGCCGCGCCGAGATCTCCGCCGCCAGGCGTGCCGTCCGGATCGGAGGGGAGCACCGTGTTGCCGAGCGCCGTGAACAGCGCCGCCTCATCCGCGTTGAAGAACGCGTAGGACGGCCCGGGACTGCCTTCGTCCTTCTTCTTGCCACCGCAGCCCAGCGGGACTCCGGACGCGAGCGCTGCCGCGCCCAGCCACTGGATGATCTGACGCCTTGTCGGACGAGGGTGCATGGGGAGTGCTTTACGCGCGCGAGCCGGCCGGCCGAACGGTGCGCTGCGGCAATCGTCGCCGTTCTGTGACGTCTACGGAAGTGCCCAGGTGGAGTCCGGACGCGCCGCTCAGCCTCCGAACCAGGGGGCCTCGAACGGGCTCAGAATTCCACGTCGTACCTGCGTCGGATCGGCTCCAGCGCAGCGGCGAGCTCACGGCAGGAGGCGAAGCGCTGGTCGGGCTGCTTGGCCATCGCCTTCAGGATGACCGCCTCCAGATCCGGCGGGAGCCCCGGGTTCAAGGACCTCGGCGCGGGCGGAGCCTGCTGCACGTGCATCATCAACAGCGGCATCAGCTCGGCGTGGGAGAAGGGAACTCTGCCCGTGAAGATCTCGAACGCGCAGACGCCCAGCGAATAGATGTCGGTGGAGCCGGTGACGCCGCCGAAGTTGTTGATCTGCTCCGGGGACATGTACTCCGGCGTCCCGGCGATCATCCCCGCCACGGTCAGGCCCTTCGCGTTCTGGCCCTTGGCGATCCCGAAATCCATCACCTTGAGCTGATCGTCGATGGTGACGAAGAAGTTCTCCGGCTTCACGTCGCGGTGAACGATCCCGAGATCATGCGCCGCCTGAAGCCCCGCGCAGGCCTGCTGTAGATATCGGATGCCTGACGCGAGCGGGAGCGGTTGGGTGAGCCGCTGCTTGAGATCGCTTCCGGTGAGCAGCTCCAGCGTGATGAAGCGGTGGCCATCCACGAACCCGATGTCGAACAGCCGGACGACGTTTGGATGCGCGAGCTGCCTGCTGAGCCGCAGCTCCTGTTTGAAGCGGGCCAGCGTCTGCTCATCCGCGATCGCCTGATTGAAGAGCTTGAGCGCCACCTCTTCGCCGAGCTCGAGATCGCTCACGCGGAACACGGTCGCCATCCCGCCCTGCCCGAGCTTCTGCTCGATGCGGTAGCGGTCTGCGATCACGCTTCCGGGCGCGAAGGACGTGGCAGGTTTGGTGAGCTGAATCGGCGCGGGGGCCTTCACCTCGAACAGCGTTCCACCGGAAGGCGCCGCGGAAGGAGCGGAAGCGGACGCCGCCTGTGGCCTGCCCAGGTTCGCCGCGATCTGCTCCACCGCGGAGTCCACCGAACGACCGTACTCGCCCGAGATCGCCGGCATCCCTGCCGCCGGCGTGGCGTAGATGGGGAAGGCGGTTGGATGCGGCTGTGAGACCGCCGGCGCAGGTCGCTGCACCGCGTGCGCGGCGCCGAGAGGCGGCATCGTCCCACTGGGAAGGTCCGGCAGAGAGGGCAGCTCCGGGAGCTCCTCCGAGAGCGCCGGCGCCGCCCGGTTCGGACGCGCTGCCTTGTCGCGGCCGTCTCCGGCGAACGACGCGTCCTGCTTCAAGATGCGCGCGTAGAGCGCGTCCGAGCCGCGCGTGTCCCGCTCGAGCGCATCCAGCTTCGCCTTCGCATCGCGGTACGTCGGGTTGACGGCGAGCAGCTTCCGCAGCGCCTCCTTCGCGTTCTCCGCGAAGTCGTGCTTTTCGTAGAGCTTGCTGAGCACGTAGAACAGCTCCAGCTCGCTCTGGCTCTTGGGCCCATCCGCGATGAAGGCGGTGAGGAAGTGCTCGAGCTGAAAGCCCATGTGGTTGAGATCCGCGGACAGCCGCACGGCCTCCACCGCCGCTGCGCGGTAATTCGGATCGGACTTCGCCACGCGCACGTAGTTGTCCAGCGCCCGGCCGGTGTCGCCGTACTCGTGGTAGCAGCGCGCCGCCTCCCACGGCATCCCCGCCTCCGCGTACAGCTCGCCCGCCTTGTCCTGCCGCTTGAGCTGCTTCGCGAGCCGCGCCGCCTGGCCGTATTGCTTGAGCTGGATGAAGGCCTGCATCGCGAGCTCGAACTTGCCGTTGCCCTCGAGCTTCCGCGCTGCCTCCAGCGTGACCGGCGCGCCGCCAATGCCGTGCCGCTGCTGCTCCTGCGGCGCCAGCGTGAACGCCCCTCCCCGACGATTGGGCGCGGAGGCCTGAAGCTTCGCCGCTCCCACCGGATCGCCGGACTTCTGGAGCAGCTCCACCGCGCGCTGCCGCTCATCCAGCGCGACGAAGAGCTCCACCGCGGTCTGCACCTCGTTCGCTCGCGCGAAGCAGATCGCCGCGGTCAGCGCGCGCTTCTTGAGCTCGGGCGCGAGCGTGCGCACGAGCTGCAGCTCCACCCCGAGGCTCTGCATCAGGAGCTGACCCGCCTCGCCAAAGCGCCTCGCCGCGGACAGCACCCGAGCAGCGTCCTCGAACGCCTCCGCCCGGCAGAACATCTCCACGGCGCCATTCACCTCGCCGCGCTTCTCCAGCGCCCTGCCCGCCTCCAGCGCCTTCTGACGATCGTCGGCCACGGTCACTCGTCCTTCGGCATGGCTTCGAGCAGCTTCTTGAGCTGATCCGGATAGGTGGCGACCCGCAGCCCCTCCTCCAGCGTCACGAGCTCCTCGCGCACCAGCCGTGCGATGCAGTGATCGAGATGCTGCATCCCCGACCCATCGTTGGATGCCGTCTGCAGATACCCGTCGAGCTGGTGCAGCTTGTTCTCGCGGATCATGTTCGCGACGCCGTAGTTCTGGAGCAGGATCTCGAGCACCGCCACGCGGCCTTCCCCATTGGCGCGCTTGCAGAGCTGCTGGCAGACGACGCCGCGCAAGAGCACCGAGAGCACGGACCGGATCTGATCCCGGCTCTCCTCCGGGATCGCGTCGATGATGCGGTCCATCGCCTTCGCGGCGGAGTTGGTGTGCAGCGTCCCGAACACCAGCACGCCCGTCTCCGTCGCGGAGAGCGCGAGCTGAATGGTCTCCAGATCCCGCATCTCGCCCACCACCATCACATCCGGCGCCTCTCGCAGCGCGGCGCGAAGAGCGGAGGCGAAGCTCTCCGCGTGCACGCCCACCTGCCGCTGGGTGATCACGCTCTGAATCGGCTTGTGCACGAACTCGATCGGATCTTCGACGGTGATCACGTGCCGCTGCGACGTGCGGTTGATCTCATTCACCATCGCCGCGAGCGTCGTCGTCTTGCCCGAGCCCGTGGGGCCCGTCACCAGCACCAGCCCATTGTGAAGCTGGGTGAGCTTCCGAATCGCGGGCGGCAGCATCAGGTCATCCATCGTGGGCAGCTCTTCGGGGACGATCCGGAAGACCGCGCCCACGCCCTGGCTCTGCACGAACAGGTTCGTTCGGAACCGCCCCGAGCCCTGCAGCTCGTAGACGAAGTCCAGCTCCTGATCCTTCTCGAATTGCTCGCGCTGCGGCGCCGAGAGGATCTCGAACAGGAACCGCCGCGTCTCGGCGTCGGACAAGCTGCGGAACGGCAGCGCCAACAGATCGCCGTCGTGCCGGATGAGCGGCGGTCCTCCTGAGTGGAAGTGCAGATCGGAGGCGCGCTGCTCGGACACGAGCCTCAAGAAGGAGTCGATTCGAGCCATCGCCTACCCCGCCTTCCGTGCCTGCGGGGGCGGCAGCGGGGACGGCTTGTTCGCGTTCATGCCGAACGTGGGACCTGCCTTCTCCGCGGCCTCCGCTGCGACGAGCTCCTCGAAGGGCTTCTTGTCGCGCGCCTTCACGAACGCCTCCTCGGCGCTGATCGCACCCTCGCGGAGCAGCCGCATCAGATCGTTGTCCATGGACTGCATCCCGAGCTCGCGCTGCGTCGCGACGATGGACGGCAGCTGATACGTCTTGTTCTGCCGGATGAGCGTGCCCACCGCGTCGGTGTTGAGCATGATCTCCGCGGCCAGCGCCCGGCCTTTGCCGTCCTTCTTCTTCACGAGGTACTGGCACAGCACGGCCCGGAGGCTCTCGCTCAGCATGCCGCGCACCTGGCCCTGCTGACCGGTGGGGAACGCGTTCACGAGGCGATCCACCGTCGTGTCCGCGG
>JBJMQN010000686.1:0-2792 GCA_045802665.1 Myxococcaceae bacterium
GACATGGACACGCAGATCCTGCTCGGCCAGTTGGGACCGCTGCTTCATTCAGGGAAGGCGAAGACGGCGCTGGTGGTGGGCTTGGGGAGCGGGGTGACGGTGGGGTCGCTCGCATCGCATCCGGAGCTGGAGCGCATCGACGTCGTCGAGATCTCGCCCGCTGTCGTCGAGGCGGCGCGGCGGTTCTCGTACATCAACGGCAATGCGCTGGACGATCCCCGGGTGCACATTCACGTCGACGACGCGCGCACGTTCATGCTGCTGCAGGGCCTCAGGTACGACGTGATCGTGAGCGAGCCTTCCAACCCATGGGTGGCGGGCGTCGCGGGGCTCTTCACGCGCGAGTTCTTCCGGCTGGCGAAGGATCACCTGAACCACGACGGCGTGTTCGTGCAGTGGATGCATCTGTACGAGGTGGAGACCGGTCTCGTGCAGCTTGTGATGCGGACCGTGCGTGACACCTTCCCCTACGGCACGAGCTGGCTCGGCGGGTGGGACTTGATCATGGTCAGCGGCGCGGAGCCGGTGACGCCGGATCCTTCGCGGCTCGCCGAACGCCTCGCCGAGCCGAAGGTGAAAGTGGATCTCGCGCGCATGCACGTGGACGGCGTCGCGCCGCTGCTGAGCCTTCAGGTTCACAGCTCGGACGGGCAGCTCGCGTTCGCCGGGCCGGGCACGATCAACACCGAGGACAAGAACGATCTCGAGTACCGCGCGCCGATCGCTTTTTTCCTGCGGCTGCCGGCGGTCGACGTTCACGATGAGCGGCGGGCGGCTGACTCATCGAAGCTCGCGATCACGAAGTACCTCGGCACGCACCCGCTGGTCGCAGACGAGGCCGCCGCCGTCTACGCAGCGCAGCTGTCCGCGGGCTCGCAGGATGATCCGCTGGTGCGCGCCGCCGCGGAGCACTGGTTCGGCGTCGCCCCGGACGATCCTCGAGCGCGACGGGCGCTGGGCTTCGCCGCCTCCGCTCAGCGGGACGTGGACACCGCGAAGCGCATGCTGGGCCCGTTCGTCTCGCAGCCGGAGGCGTCCGCTGATTCAGAGCTCGTCGCGTACTTTCTGGACGCCGTTGCGGAAGAGCAGAAGCAGCGCGCGGCTCCCTGGAATCCGATGCCTGAATTCGCGCGCCAACTCGCGGCGGAGGCTCTGATCCGGGCTCCGAACGATGTGCGCCTGCGCGGAGCGGCGGGTCGTCTGTGCTGGGGCGCGAGCCTCGAAAAGTGCCTTCCGGAGGCGGTGCGAACCGCTAAATCTTCGGAATGACGAGGATTGTGCCTGATCAGCGGGCATCCTCCCATTGACGGATATTGCTGCTGGTGGGGGTCCCGTACTGTTCGCACCGTCCGCAGAGCACGCGGCTCCTCAACTGCCTCAACCACCCCAGGAGTTCACAATGAAGACCCTCGCGAAGACCCAGACCAAGATGAACAAGCGCCGTGGCCAAGGCATGACTGAGTACATCATCATCGTCGCGCTGATTGCGATCGCGGCCATCGGCGTCATCACGCTCTTCGGCGACAACATCCGCCGCCTGTTCGGCTCGTCGGCTGACGCCCTCGGCGGCGACACGGCGATCTCCAACCCGAACACCACGTCCTCGAGCGCGGTCACGAAGAAGAAGGGCCTCAAGGACTTCGGTAACCAGAACACCTACTAAGCAGGACCTGGTTGCTGTCTTGAAACGGCTGCTCCTTCGGGGGCGGCCGTTTTCCTTTTGCGGGTCAGAGCGATCGCGAGGCCCGCGAGAGAAAGCACGCTGATGCCGAGTCCGAGCTCTGAGCTCAGCGGTTCGTAGTGCATCCGGACGGTGTGCTCGCCTTTCGGGACCGCCACGCCGCGGAAGAGGTAGTCCACGACGAACGCGCGCGAAGGCTCATCGTCCACCGTCACCTTCCAGCCCGGGTAGTACGAGTCGTTCACCACGAGCACGCCGGGAGCGCACGCGTTCACGTTGATCACGACGGTGCGGTGATCCGGATCTACGCGGGCGGCGGTGGAGCTGCAGTCGCCGCTCGCCTCGACGTTCTCCGAGCTGAACGCCGTGGTGCGGAACTCCTGAGTGTCGGAGGAGAGCTTCTGGAGGACCTCTTCGTCCGAGGCATGCGCGAGCCGGTGGACGACGAAGGCGCGGGGCAGGGCGGTGGCGCTGATGGAGAGGGAGACGGGTGAATCCTCGGGGAGGTCGGCGTTCCGAATCACCAGCGGGATTGGCGACGAGAGTCGTTCACGAAGATCCGCGAAAGGCTTCTCGGAAGGCCGAACGAAGAATCGGACCGACGCAAGGTCATAGAGCGCGCGCCCGGGCGGATGGAGCTCGGTGGCGACGGCCTGTCGAAGCGGCTCCGGCGCGCCGTACCCTTCGATCGCCTCCAACTTCTCTTCGTACCAACGCAGCGGGTACAGCGCGTCCCGGCTCTTCCGAATGAGGTTGTCCGGCAGAAAGAAGCTTTCCGTGCTGTCGAGCACGACACTGATCCGTCCCGGTCCTTCTTCCCGAATCGCCTTCGCTACCAGGGACGGATGGTCCACGACGTCGAGTCGCAGCCAGCCGGGCGCCCTGTATTCGAGCTGAGCTGCGAAGAGCTCGATCGCGGAGATGACCGCGAGGGCCACCGCGCGATGCCGCTGATTTTTCAAGACCACAATGACGAGGCCAACGACGAGCACCACCGCCGCTGCGGTCGGCGCTCCGAACCCGAAGAGGTGAAGCGCGATCAGCGGAACCGTCGCGGCGGCGAACACGATGCCAACCCAGCGACGATTGTCAGCCTTCAATGCGTCAACGC
>JBJMQN010000687.1:0-5081 GCA_045802665.1 Myxococcaceae bacterium
AATCCCGCGCTCAGCAGCCAGATTCGCGACGCGGCGAACGGCATCGGCAACGCGCTCGCGACCGACTCGTTGAAAGGCGTCGCGAACGCGTTGCAGGGCAATGGCGCCGTCACGCTCGACGCTCAGCTCAAGCGTTCTCTGTCGTCCAACAGCCTCAGCACGACGGACATCAAGTCCGCGGCTGACAAGCTCGGCGCGCTTGGAGATCCGAAGAAGCCCGAAGGGCTTGGGCGGAAGGAAGGTCAGGACTACGCGAACGCCACGGCGGACCGCGCGGAGAAGAAGCTCGGCAAGCCGCTGAGTGAAGCGACGCCCGCCGAGGCGGATCAGGCGATCAAGAAGGCGGCCGCGGAAGAAGCGAAGGCACGGCACCTCTCACCGGCCCAGGTGAAGTCGCTCGAGGGCAAGGACAGCCACGACGCGAAGGCGAAGGACTTCGCCAAGGGCTACGGCGACGAGGTGAAGAAGACGCTGCAGAGCCGGCTGGGGCCGAACGCGGATGCGGTCCTCACGGGCGAGGGCGGCAAGGCGGTCACGCACGCCGTCGCGGGCGAGGTGCACCGCGCGACCGAAAAGGCCTGGGGCAAGGATGTCGCGGACAAGGCGGGCGAGAAGGCCACTGAAGCCTCCCGCCTCAACGTCTCTCCGACGAAGCAGCGCGAGCTCGCGCAGGTGCGCATCAACTCCACCAAGCAGTTGCTCGACTCTGCGAAGAACGAGCCGCGATGGATCCGCGATGGGCTCCGCGCGGAAGCCGCTCACTCGCTGAAGGACGAGGTGAACAACCTGCCGAAGAGCGAGCAGGTGAAGTTCCTCGATCAGAACCGCGCGCTCATCAGCGACATCTCCGCCGGCGCGAACGGCACGCCGGACGAGAAGTACCGCAAGGACATCATCCGCACGCTCGGCGAGACGGCGGACACGGCGGGAATTCAGGGCGCGAAGGTCATTGGCCAGGAGTTCGCGAAGAACGTCACCACCGAGCACAACGACGTCGACAACGGCGACCAGCTCGGCGGCGCGCTCAAGAGCGTGATCAAAGACGGCGTCGGCATCGGCTTCGCCTCGCAGCTCATCAGCAGCCTGAAGGGCAATGACAAGCTGTCCTCGGCGCGCGGCGACATCATCCAGGCGACCCGCGAAGGCGTGAACGACTTCCGCAAGGACTTCGAGGGCGCGCAGAAGGAGTACGCGCGCGTCGACGGTGCGCTCAACCGCTACATCGCCGGCTTCGGCTCCGAGATGTCTCCGGCGCAGCGCGAGAAGGCGATCGACGCGTTCAAGGCGCGGCCCGAGAACCAGAAGATCTACGACAAGTACCAGCAGCTCCAGAACGCCGGCGGCGCGTCGCTGGAGGGGCTGGACGCGCTCAACAAAGACAAGTCTCTGGGGAAGGACTTCCACGAGACGACGACCAAGGCGCTCGCCTCTTCGCCGGCGTTCATGCAATCGCCGAAGGGTCAGGCCGCGGTGGAGGACGGCCTCAAGGCACGAGCGCAGGATCCGAAGCAGCCTTCGTTCCTCGACGACGTGAAGGGCTGGGCGAACGATCTCAAGACGGTGAAGGGCTACCACGATCAGGCGAAGTCGCTGCTGGACGGCGTGAGCCAATCCATCGTCGCGACCGTGGGCAACCGCGTCATCAACGACGCGGCGGACGGAAAGAAGGACGCGAACGAGCTGCTCAAGGGGCTCAAGAACAGCAGCGACATCCTCGGGCTCGACCAGAAGCAGCTGAACAAGGGCACCGACGCGCTGCAGAACATCCTCCACGCGAAGGGTCCGGCGGAGCGTGAGAAGGCGCTCGCGGATCTGAAGAACGTCGTGAAGACCGACGCGCCGGAGAAGGAAGCGTCGGCGGGCTCGAAGGTCCTCGGCGCGCTGGGCGTGGTCTTCAGCGCGGTGAACGTCGGTCAGACGATCGCGGGCGGCTTCAGCAACCAGAAGCTGTCGCAGCAGATCCAGGCGGCAGGCGATACGCTGGGACTGGGTGCGAAGGCGGCGTCGTGGGGCCTCGGTGCGCTCTCGACGTCGGTCGAAGGGCTCAAGGGCGCGGGCGCGGCGTCGAAAGTGTTCGGCGCAGGTGCGGAGCGGCTCGGGGCGCTCGGGGCAATCGCCTCAGGCGTGGGCGCGATCGAAGCGTTCAAGGCGGGCAACACGAAGGAAGGCGTCCTCGGCATCGCGAACACGGTCGGGTCCGTGCTGCTGGAGGTCCCGAGCCCCTACGCGAAGCTCGCTGGCGCGGTGATCATCGCGGGCACGGCGATCGCGGATGCGCTGCTCGGCAACGAGAGCCCGTTGGACAAGCAGTACCGGATCCAGGATGAGGAGTCCGCGGGCCTCAAGACGTTCCTCGAGGCAGGCGGCTTCCCGCCGAAGGCCGCGGAGGCGTTCTCGAAGACGGAGAACGGAAACGCGCCGAATCTCGGGCCGTTCATTCATCAGGTGGCGCCGTACTTCCACAAGACGCCGCACGAGCTCTTCTCGTACCTCGAGCAGCACCCCGAACAGATCGCCGCGTTCCAGGGCGCGCAGTACAAGCTGCAGAGCAAGAGCAACGGCACGAGCGAGAAGTACCTGCCGGTTCAGCACAAGTCGTTCAACCACCCGGGCAGCGACGATGACGGCCAGTACGACACGCCGGACAACGAGCAGTACAACGTCGGCAAGGGCGGGCGGATCCTGAACCCGGGCGAAGGCGCGCAGACCGCGGACTACAACCCGGACGAGTACGCGAGCCTCATCGACGGCGCCGCGGACCTGAAGCGCAGCGGCGCGATCCCGAAGGATTGGAACGTCTACGTGCCGAAGGACCAGCGGAAGAACTTCTAGAGCTTCAGTCGTCGCTTGCACGCCGCGCGGTCTGATCTATGACGCGCGTCATGATCGACCACTTCACGCTGACCGTCAGTGATCTCGCCGCGAGCCGGAAGTTCTACGACCAGGCGCTGGCGCCGCTCGGGTACCGGACGCGGATGGACTACGGCGAGGTCATCGGCATCGGCGACGACAAGAAGCCGTACTTCTGGCTGCGCGGCGGAGGCAAGACGCCGAGCCTGCCGATGCACATCGCGTTCATCGCGAAGGATCGCCCGGCCGTCGACGCGTTCTACAAGGCAGCGCTCGCCGCCGGCGCGCAGGACGACGGCCCGCCCGGAGTCCGTAAGCACTACCACCCGAACTACTACGGCGCGTTCGTCATCGATCCGGACGGTCACCCGATCGAAGCCGTCTGCCATGCGCCCGCGACCGCCGCGAAAAAGAAGGCAGCCGCGAAGAAAGTGCCCGCGAAGAAGAAGCGGAAGTAACCCGCTACAGATTCCGCAGCGTCTCTTCCAGCGTCTTCAGATCCGGAAAGCCCGTCGCCCGGAACCTTTCGGGCTCGAGGCCAACGCTCTTCACGGTCACGCCGGGCAGCTTCTCCGCGAGCTCCCAGGGAATCGCCCACACGCGTGCGTTGTCGCCCTTCTCGGGGACGGCGAAGGCGATGCGCTCCGCTTTCGGCAGCAGCGTCGTCTGGCCCTGAATCAAGACCGCGGCGGAGAAGAGGTGATCGCCTTCCTCGAGGACCACCATCGGCCCGACGACGGCCGGATCTCCCTCGAGCTCCAGCCACGCCTCGAGCAATTCCTTCTGCCGCGAGTAGGCGCGCGTCTGTGACGGCAGCTGCGCCATCTTCAGCGGATCCCACGCGACGTGCGTCACAGGTGGCAGCCACGGCACGAGACCGTTCGCGGTCCGCTTGAACGCGGTGCCAGACAATCCATACGGCTGCTGCGCCGCCTGCAATCCCAGCCGCGCCATCTCCACGAGACCGGCCTGATTGTCGGTGGTCGTCACGAGCAGAAGGTCCAGGTGCGGAAGCATCACGACCTGCTCGCCCTTGAGCGGCAGCGCGTCCAGCCGTTCGGTGAGCAGAACGCGCGCGGCGTCGTGGCTGTCGGAGATCGTGGACGCGAACAGCCCCGGCTTGATCGCGTGCATGTTCTCCTGCGTGCGTTCGCGAAGATGCTCCAGCGACATCCGGTAGAGCGGCGCGAACTCCCGCGTCCATCCCTCCATCCGAGCGTCGTTCACATCCGCCGCTTCCTCCGACAGATCGAACACCAGGTGCACGCCGAGCTCGTCATTGAGCATCTGGTGCGGCAGCGAGAGCTCTGCGCCGGACTCACCCTCTGCCCGCTCGACGATCTTCCGATGCAGCTCCTGCGCGGCGAAGTACGCGTTCGATCGGATTCGCGGGAGGAGCCGCTGCCGCAGCATCTCGTCCGTCAAACTCGCCGGCGTCTGGCGGAGCGCGAGGAGCCTTCTCTCCAGCACCTTCCGCTGCGCCACCGGATCTTCGCTCCAGCGCGGCAGCATCGGATCGGTGTGGACGAAATGCGTGACGTTGCCCGAAGGGATGATCATCACCCGGCGCGAAGCGTTGTACGTGGGCGTCGCGGTGCTGCCTTCCCGTTGAAGGAAGCTGCGCGTCGCCTGAACGATGTCGTCGCTGCCGGACATGAAAAGGGCGCGGAGTCTACTCGGAAGGGGCCCCCGGTTGGACATCAACTGCGGAGATCTGCGAGGAAGCGACCTCCCGAATGAAGACGCGCTCCCTGATCCTCGTTTTCGCAGCTGCTGCAGCGGGCTGTCAAAGCTCCGCGCCCACCTGGTACCACGACGTGAAGCCCATCGTGGACGGGCGCTGCGTGAGCTGCCACACCGAGGGCGGCATCGGCCCGTTCTCGCTCACCAACTACGACAGCGCGAAGGCGATGGCGCCTGCCATCTCCGCTGCGGTGAAGAGCCGCCAGATGCCGCCGTGGCACGCGGGGCAGGCGGACGTGACGTACTCGAACGATCCGTCGCTCACGCAGGCGCAGATCGACGCGATCTCCGAATGGGCTGAAGAAGGCGCCGTCAAAGGCGATCCGAAGGCGAAGGTCGTAGAGGTCCCGAAGGTCGCGGGCGGGATCAGCCGAGTGGACCTCGAGCTCAACATGAAGGGCGCGTACTCGCCCGTGCTGGATCCGGACGACTACCGCTGCTTCCCGATCGACTGGCCGTATCAGGACCTGCGCTACATCACCGGCTTC
>JBJMQN010000688.1:0-2759 GCA_045802665.1 Myxococcaceae bacterium
GCGCACGAGCGTCGCCGGCACCTTCACTTCGCGATCGCGTTCGCGCTTGAGCACGCTCACCATCGCGCGCTGATCAGCCGTGAGCGCGCGGTCTGATTGCGCCTCGTCCAGCATTCCGCCGAGCGCCGGATCCACGAGGCGTTCGTGGAGGATGGATTGAAGCGTGCCCTGCTGAGCGGCCCTCGCCTGATCCGCTTTGGGCGGCATGTAGGTCTCCTGATCCCAGGTCGCCAGACCGACGAGGCCGGAGAGATCCTTGAGCTCCTGCATGCGTGGAAGCAGCTTCGGGAAGACGCTCATGGCGTGGTCGCTTAGCGCAAACCCGCGAAACTGTCCGCTCGGCCGCCTGCTCTGCGGGCGGGGTGTTCAGCGTTCGTTGCCTGATCTGCCCGGCAAACCCACCTTGCTCCGCCAGAAGGAATTTCACGGGGGGTTGGGATGGCGCGCTGGGGGAGATCGCTGTGGGCGGTGGGTCTGGGCGCAATGTTCGCGGGTGGTGCGATGGCTGCACCCGCGCGGGACGTCGCGAAGGCGGGGGGTGCGGTCTCTTCCGGCGCGCAATCCGCAGCGAAGGCGAAGGGAAACTTCCTCGCCAAGGTCACGGTGTACAGCGACCTCGCTGAGGAGATGTCACGGCTGGCGGATCAACGCTCGCAGTCCGCGCAGGTGAAGAGCCTCGCGAAGACGATTGCCGCGGATCACCATGACGCGAACGGGCGGCTCACGAGCTACGTCCTGAGCAAGAAGGTGAACCTGCCGGTGGCGAGCTTGCAGGGCGACGAGAAGACGCGCGCGACGGCGGCGATGGTGTCCGTGCAAAAGCTGGAGACGCTGAACGGCGCCGCGTTCGATCGGGCGTTCGTGGATGCGGCGCAGAAGCTTCCGGAGCTCGCGACGCAGGAGCTGATGACCGGACGGCAGAGCTTCGCGGACGACGCGGAGCTGCTCGCGGTGGTGGATCCACTGCTGCAGGCGATGGACGCCCACCGCAAGACGGCTGAAGGCCTGAGCCAGACGATGACGGGTGCGGCGGCGGCTCGGCGTCCTCCCTCGCAGAACCGGTAGGGCTCGCACATCCGCATCTCGCCGCGGCCTCCTCGCAGTCTGTGGAGCGCCGCGGCGTTCGCGTTCGCTGTGTTTCGTCCGCGGGCGTGGTAACCGGAGCGCCATGGCGAACGTCCTTCGGTTCTTCCTCGCGCCCGACGACGAGCTCCAACTGTTCCGCTACCTGGAGCACCTGAAGCTCGAGGTCTATCCGCGCCGGATCCCGCCGGATTGGAAGATGTTCCTCGCGGGTCCGGAGATGATCGACCGGCTTCCGGAAGAGGACATGTACCTCGCGGCCGCGGAGATTGGCCCGGTGATGGTGGACCCCATCAAGCGCGGACCCGACAAGGGCTTCTGGCACGTGGACGAGGTGCGATCGCCGGTCATCTATTACGACCGGTCGCGGAAGAACGAAGAAGGCGAGCTCGTCTCCGGGCGAATGTGGGCGGAGCTGGACGTGACGCAGCAGACGGGCCGCCGCGACCCAGCGCCGGACAGGTTCCGGCGGATGTACCTGGAGCTCGAAGAGTGGTTCAAAAAGACCTGTCGCAGGAGCGAACCCACGGGCTTCTTCGTCGGTCCACACGCGGCGCGTGCCTACAAAGAGGGCCTCAAGCTGCGCGACGACGAGCCGCCGAAGCAGCGAAAAAAGGGCAACGTCACGAATGACGGGCTGGTGCGTCCGTTCCGTTGAAGTGAGCGGCTTCGTGATATTCCCGGCGCGCCGCGGGCACTTCGCTCGCGCTGCACGAGGGGAAAAACGTGAAAAAGACGCTTCTGTATTCGGCGGTCGTCGCATCCGTTTTCGCAGCAGGCATCGCGGTCGGAGCGGGCGCCATGAAGGCCATCACGGTCACGCCGGCGGACGAAGTGAAGTGGACGCCGATGGACCCGACGGCCGGTGACAAGGGTCCGCAGTGGTCGCTCGTGTTCGGCGACATGAAGAAGAAGGGCCCGACGGGCATGCTGATGAAGTTCCCGGCAGGGATGATGCCGGGCGCGCACACCCACACGTCCGATTACTACGGCGTGGTGATCTCCGGCACGCAGAAGGACTTCGCCCCCGGCGAGGAAGCGAGCGCGAAGGACCTGAAGCCGGGCTCCACCTGGTTCCAGCCCGGCAAGATGGCGCACGACAACCACTGCTCGGCGGATGCTCCGTGCGAGATCTTCGCGTACTTCCCGAACGGCTTCGACTTCGCCCCGGCGAAGGCGGCCGCAGCGAAGGAAGCACCGAAGACCGGCAAGGAAGCGAAAGAGACGAAGTAGCTCGTCTCGATTCAAATGCTGTTCGATGCGGCCCCGAGCGCGTGATCACGTGCCGGGGCCGTAGCTTTTGTGCGCCCTCGGATGGTGGGATGGCGCGGATGATCGCCTTCGTCCTCATCTTGTTCGCCGCGGGCCCCGTGAAAGGGTCCGTGGAGAAGTGCGACGGCGGCGAGCTGCGCGAGTGCGCGTACGTCGCGATGAACCGGATGGACTACGGGAAGCGCGACGAAGCGCGGACCCTCGCGAAGAAGGCGTGTGACGGGGGAGAGCAGCTCGGCTGCGTGGTGCTCGGGCATCTGGAGCGCGGCGATGACGAAGCGAGCGCCGTCCGACGGTACGAGGCCGCGTGCGATCACAAGGAGCCGGCCGGGTGTGTGGCGCTGATGAGCGTCCACTCCGATCCGAACGGCAAACGTCATGACCCGGGACTCGCGGAGGATGAC
>JBJMQN010000689.1:0-4021 GCA_045802665.1 Myxococcaceae bacterium
ATCGAAACTCCTCCTGCCGCGCGCGCTGCTGAACCGACCGAGGCAGACACCGAAGCGGTTCCCACGCTCGACGTGGCGGCTGACGCGACGCCCGCTGCGGAATCGGAGCTCGGCACCACTGCGAAGTACGGCACCATCGAACCGAACCCGCCGGTCGCGCTGTCCGCTACTGACTCCGTTCATGTGGCAGAGCCGATCTCCGAGCCGTCCGCGGATGCAGGCCCGAGCATCGACGTCACGCCGACGATCGACGTCGCTCCGGAGTCGGAGCCGGCAATCGCCAGCGCCGCGCCTGCTCCCGAGGCCGAGCCCACCATCGACGTGGACGCCTCCGACGAGGCGCCCTCTCTCGACGCCGCCCCCACGGCCGCGAGCGCGGATTCGATGCCGACGCTGGAGGTCACCGAGGCCGCTGAAGTTCCGGTCCTCGAGGTGACTCCGGAAGCGGCGCAGACCGCCGAGATCGCCGCACAGCCTTCCGAGGAAGTGCCGCTCATCGACGCCGCGCCCGAGCCTGATCTCTCCGGCAACCCCGAGGAGTCCATTCAGCTCGCGGCGACCAGCGACTTCGTCGTCCCGCAACACGCTTCGACGGATCGAGGGATCGACCTCGACGTCTCCGAGGGCGACGGCCAGCTCCAGAGCGGCAACCTCGCCGAGATGGCGACCGGCGCGTTCTCCGGTGCATCGGCCGGTTCATCTGATGCGGGCGAAGCTGTGCCGCTCGCCTCGAACGCGGACTTCATCAACAACCCTGAGCTCCTCAGCACCGGCGAGCAGGGCTGGAATCAGCAGCAGCAGCAGCAAGGCGAACAGGGCTGGTCCGATCAGCAGCAACAGGGCGAGTGGAACCAACCGGCGAACGATTGGTCCGCGCAGCAGTCCGGCCAGCACGACGCCCCGGCTCAAGGTGAGTGGTCCGAACAGCAAGCGGCCCCCGCTCAAGGCGATTGGTCCGAACAGCAAGCCGCACCCGCTCAAGGCGAGTGGTCCGAACAGCACGCCGCTCCGGCTCAAGGCGAGTGGTCCGAGCAGAACGCCGCGCAGGGCGATTGGTCCGCTCAGAATGCTGGCGGCGCGCAGAACGACTGGTCCGCTCAGCACGACGCCGGCGCGCAGGGTGAAGCGGCTCACGCGGGCGATTGGTCCGCCCAGCAAGCCACGCCTGGCAACGATTGGTCCGCGCAACAGCCTCCGGCGGCTCCCGCCAGCGACTGGTCTGCCCCAGAGGCCGAGCCCATTCCGGCGTCCGAGCTCACCGTCAAATCCCACACGTCCGCCCCGAGCGACGATTGGTCCGAGGTGCCCGCCGCGCCCGTGAATGAAGCGGCGGCTCGCGCTGCGGACTGGAGCTCGGCACAGGCGAACCCCGCGATGGCCGCTCCGGCCGCCGCGCCCGAAGAGACCATCGAAGTCTCCTCCGACTGGGACGAGGCGCCGCCACCGGCCCCCGCTCCGTCGAAGCCGATCATCTCGCAGCCGCCTCCGCGCGCACCCGAGCCGGACGTTCCGACGATCGAAATCTCGCCGGACCTCTTCGCAGAGGCCGTCGCAGCAGCGCCGGCGACTGTCTCAAAGGCGCCGCCCGCTCCGGTGAGAGCCCCGCCCGCGCCGGTTGAAGAGGAGATGGAGGAGATCGAGCTGGTGGAGGAAGAAGTCGCGCCGCCGCCGCCCGCCGCTGCTCCGCGCGCACCACTCGCCGCGGGTCCAGGCGCCGTTGCCGCGGTCTCGCGCGTGCCCGTCGTCGCTCGCGTGGCCACGCCGATTGCTCCGCCTCCCGCGAAGCCCATGGCGGCTTCGCCCGCTGCCGGGAAGCAGGAGCTGTTCGACAAGCCGGGTCAGGCGCTCGCGGGCCCGAAGACGCTGCTCAACCCGAACTTCATCGAGGGCGAGCACCGCGTGATCGTCCACACGCTCGAAGGTCAGGTGAAGCGCGGGATCATCCGCGACGCGGACCTTCAGGATGATGCGCTCTCGCTGGAGCAGCAGACCGGCTTTGCTCCGGAGAAGCTGCCCATCAAGCGGCTGAAGGCGATCTTCTTCATGGTTCCGCAGGGGCAGAAGCCGCCGCCTGCCACGGGCCGGAAGATCCGCGTGACGTTCATCGACGGGCGTCAGGTCTCCGGTTTCACCAACGAAGACGTGAAGAACGCCGAGCCGGGCTTCTTCATGATCCCGGCGGATAACCGCACCAACACCTCGAAGATCTTCGTCTTCAAGGCCTCCGTTCAGGCCGTCGCGGCGAGCTGACCGCTTCAGCCCTTCGGAACGATCGCGATCACGGCAGGCAGCGGGAAATGCGTTCCGGGGAGGCTGATGTCTCCGGAGTCGTTCGTCTCCCACTGCCCGAATGTCACGTACGACTTCGCGGGCACGGCGAGCTCGGCCTCGTAGCCGCCGTCCATCGACATCGCTCGAAGCACGTCCAGCTCCGGCGCCTCACCGAGAAAATCCGACAGCCCAGCCAGCGTGAAGGCGCCCTCGGTCACGACGACGAGCAGATGCCCGGACCGCTGCTGCGCAACCACCGTGCGATTCGCCTCCCACGCGCTTCGCCGCGTTCGGAGCTGGCCTTTGTCGTCGCGGAGCATGAAGGACTGGATGACGTTCTTGTACGGCAGCGCCGTCGCCGGTCCCGCCTCGTGCAGATCGAGCACCGCCCCGGCCGGTGAAGACTTCGCCTTCGGACCTGTCACCAGCGCCGCGAGCCACTGCGACGACTCGTGCGACGGCAAGAGCTTCCCTTCGCGCTTCAGCGTCCCCATGTAGCCCAGGTCCGGCGCGTACTGCCCGGCGTTGAAGACCGGGAGCTTGAGCCGGGTCTGCCATTCGTCGATCGGCAGCGGGCCGCTGAGCCCTTCGTCCTTGAAGTGGTGCGGCTGCAGCGTGAACTTCGCGGGATCAATCCGCAGCACCGCCACGTACGGACTGCCGCGCGTGACGTACTTCGTCGCCTCGAGGCGGGCGAACTGAAGGCCGGGCTGGAGCTCGGACCACTCGAACGGCTTGTGCGGAGGTTCGGCGGCGGAGGCGATTCCGGAGAGCAGCAGCGCGGCGAGGAGGGCAGGACGCATGCGTGGCTTTGCAGGAGCAATTGCGCGGCCACCGTTCCTCAAAATGAACCGCGCGGCCAGCGAACGATCACTCGTCCACTGCCGCGCGGGTGGCGAGACACGAGCCTACCTGTGTCCCGCCGTCCTCAATGTGTCCCGATGGCTACTTCTTCATGCCGGCGTCAGCGCCGCCCATCTTCGTGTCGGTCTTCGTCTCGGCCTTGGTCTCCGCAGTGTTCGCCGGCTGGGACTTTCCGAGCTCCAGGTTCAGCTCGATGTTGACGTCGTCGCCCACCAGCACGCCGCCAGACTCCATCGTCTTGTTCCAGTTCAGGCCGAAGTCCTTGCGGCTGATCTTCGTGGTCGCCATCACCGCGCGCTTCTCGTTGCCCCACGGATCCTTCATCACCGGAGAGGGACCCTGAACGTCGAGGACCACGGGCTTGGTGACGCCGTGGATCGTGAGATCGCCGGTGACCTTCAGCTTGTTCGGGCCTCCCTTCGCCACCTTCGTCGACTTGAAGGTGATCGTCGGGTACTTCTCCACGTCGAAGAAGTCAGGCGACTTGAGGTGCCCGTCGCGCTTGGGCTCGTTGGTGTCGATGCTCGTCGCGTCGATCGTCGCGTCCACCGTGCTCTTGGTGACGTCCTTGTCGTCGAGGTCGATCTTGCCGCTGACCTTGCGGAACTCGCCGCGAACGTTCGTCACCATCATGTGCTTCACGGTGAAGGCCGCTGAGGAGTGTGACGGATCGATCTCCCACGACGAGGTCGCCGCGAAGGCGAAGGCAGGAGTCAGGATCAGCGCTGCAGTGAGAATGTGCCGCTTCATAAATTCCTTTCAGGGGGTTTAGACATCTGCGTGCGGTGTCCTACAGCAACCCTCACGCCACCCATAAACGGCTGATCTCTCACGATTCAGTGGCAAACACTGCACTGCATCGCTATCAAAACGAGAGTTTTCTCAA
>JBJMQN010000690.1:0-2501 GCA_045802665.1 Myxococcaceae bacterium
TCGCAGATCTCTTCGAAGTGCGTGTAGAGGAAGTTCTCCTGGTGGTGGGCGAGGCACCACTTCGCCAGAATCGAGCCTCCGCGCGAGACGATGCCGGTGACGCGCTTCGCGGTGAGCGGGATGTAGCGGAGCCGCACGCCTGCGTGGATGGTGAAGTAGTCCACGCCCTGCTCGGCCTGTTCGATCAGCGTGTCGCGGAACATCTCCCACGTGAGGTCCTCCGCCTTGCCGCCCACCTTCTCCAGCGCCTGGTAGATGGGCACCGTGCCAATGGGCACCGGCGCGTTGCGGAGGATCCACTCGCGCGTCTCGTGGATGTTCTTTCCGGTGGAGAGATCCATCACCGTGTCCGCGCCCCAGCGAATCGCCCACACCATCTTCTCGACCTCTTCTTCGATCGAGGAGCTCACGGCGGAGTTGCCGATGTTGGCGTTGATCTTCACCAGGAAGTTGCGGCCGATGATCATCGGCTCGAGCTCCGGGTGATTGATGTTCGCCGGAATGATCGCCCTGCCCCGCGCTACTTCATCGCGCACGAACTCAGGCGTGATCCGAGCGGGAATCGCCGCGCCGTGTGAGTTTCCCGGATGCTGCTGCGCGAGCGAGGCTTCGAACTTCTGGTTCTCGCGGATCGCCACGTACTCCATCTCCGGCGTGATGATTCCCTTCCGCGCGTAGTGGAGCTGCGAGACGTTCTTGCCCGGCTTGCCGACGCGAGGTCGCCGATGGGTGTGAAAGCGGAGCCCATCCAGCCGCGGATCCTGCAGCCGCATGCGGCCGTACTCAGACGACAGGCCGGGGAGATCGTTGGTGTCCGCGCGGCTGGAGATCCAGCTCGCCCGGAGTGGCTCGAGGCCCTTCTTGAGATCGATCCGCGCGGTGGGATCCGTGTACGGGCCCGAAGGATCGTAGACGCAGATCGGCGGGTTCTCCGTCTTCACGGCGTTGCTGCCGTGACCGTGGTGCGTCGCCGTCTGCTGGATCTCGCGCATCGGCACGCGCAGCTCTTTGTGCAGCGCGCCTTCGACGTAGATCTTGCGACTGCCGGGGAGCGGGCCCTGGGTGATGCCCTCCAGCGCACTGCCATCCACTCGGAGCGAATTCTTCCCTGCCATCTGCTCTCTCCTTCTTCAGAGGGCAGGTGGCGAACGGACGAGACGGCTCCGCTTCACCGCCTCCCTCCGCCGGCATGACCCGGTTCAGGTTGTAAGGGTGTGTTCTCAGCCCCGGGTCAGCTGCTCGGGGCACCCCTGGCGACGGGCGGTTCAGTAAGCCCGTGGGCGTTCGCTGTCAATCGGCGCCGTGGCGGCTACTTCGCCTTCGGACACGCGGCCTCGTCGCCCTTGAGCTGCTTGTCGGCGAGGTCGAGATCCTTCTTCGCCTGCTCGGACTTCTGCGCGGCGGCGGCTTCGGCCTCGGCCCAGGACGCGTCGGTCGCCTTCTGCTTCTGCGCGAAGTCGTGCGTGCTGTCTTCGATCTCGGAGAGCGACTTGACGGAGCTGATCCACGCCTTGTCCGCCTCCGTGAGCGCAGCGCACTTCGACTTCAGCTCGCCGAGCATCTTGTAGTCCTTCGTCTTCTGGTACTTCGTCACCACTGCGTCGTACTGCTCGGCGGCGGCTTTCCGCTGGCCAATCGCGATAGCGACGTCCGCGCTGCGAACGCCGCGGAGCAGATCGAGCTGCGTGAAGGCGAGGTCGGGTCGCGACGGCAGGTCGGTGGCAGAGGTGGCCCGGGAGTTCGTGTAGAACATGCGGAGCGGGACCTTGAGCTCGTCGCTGGAGGTTTCGGGGTTGAGCGCCTTCACCTTCTCGTTGAGGCAGGAGGCGAGCTTGTCGTCGCCGGTGACCGCGGCGGTCACGTTCGCGGGCTTCCCCTTACCGAGATCCATGTTGCCTTCCACAGAGGGCGGCACCTTCGTCTTGTAGCTCTCGTAGCAATCGCACCACGACGGCTGCGCAAGCCGAATCTTTCCGTAGATGTCCGAGGGCTCGTTGATGCCCATCTTCACCGACGGCGAGGTGCCGACGTGGTGCTGGAACTCGACGTGGCCCTTCACCGGCCTGGCGTCCTTGCCGAGCGCGGGAATCGAGACCGTCTTCTCCAGCGCCTTCTCCACGCACGCCTTGCCGGAGTCGTTCAGGTTCTGGCCGCCGACGGTGTGCTTCGCGCCGGAGGCATCCACCGTGGTGTCGACGGTGATCGTGGTCTGATCCGCCTCGCCGCGGTTCTTCGAGTCCACGACGCACTCGAGCACGTGCGGCTGCGCATAGAGCAGCGCCCCAACGATCGCTTCATCCGTGAGCGGAGCGCTGAGCTTCTTCGGCGTCGGATCGCACACCGCCACGTCGAAGTAGCTGAGGTTCTGGATCTTCTGTTGCTCGGCGGTCGGCTCCGGCTTTTTCGCGGCGGCGGGAGCCGGCTTCGGGGGCGTCGCACAAGCGGCGGCGAGGACGACGACGGAGACGGCTGCGAGGAATTTGTGCATAGGGGCGCGCGAA
>JBJMQN010000691.1:0-4410 GCA_045802665.1 Myxococcaceae bacterium
GAAGGCCGACGGGCCCGAAGCGAACGGGCAGACGTAATCCGCGGGGTGGCGAGATCTGGAGTCGAGATCGCGCGGTTCGGCGCTCGGAAAACGACTCCGAACCTCGCCACCTCTACCTCGCGCGCCCGCGCCGAGGGCGGCCCTCCGGTCGGAGTGCATAAGGGCTGGCTAGAATTGGGGCGACGATTCGGCCGCTCCGATGCTCAAAACATCGCCCGAGATCCAAGCACCCCGGGCGGTGGTGGCCTGTGAGAGTCCAGTCCCGACCCGTCGCGTGTTTTCGCGGCCGCGATTCCGCAACGCCCGCAGCACGCATCGTGGGCGGCGGGGAGCTCTGCCCTCCGCTGCTGCACCCGAGCTGAACGGGCATCGCTGACTCCCCTTCCCATCCCTCTCTGCCTGACGGTATGGGAGCGCGGTGCCGCCGCCGCTGACGCCGCTACCGATCGATCCGCTCCTGCCGGAGATCGTGAAGACGCTGCGGGCGCACCCCTCCCTCGTGCTCGAGGCTCCTCCGGGCGCGGGTAAGACGACGCGCGTTCCCTCCGCATTGCTGGACGCGAACGTCGCGGGCGGCAAGGAGATCATCGTCCTCCAGCCCCGTCGGCTCCCTACCCGGCTCGCGGCTCAGCGCGTGTCTGAAGAGCGCGGCGAGAAGATCGGCGAGGCCATCGGCTATCAGGTCCGCTTCGAGGACGTGACTTCTCCTCGCACGAAGGTCCGCTTCGTCACCGAAGGCGTGCTGGGCCGACGCCTGCTCAGCGATCCACTTCTCAAAGACGTGGGCATCGTCGTCCTCGACGAGTTCCACGAACGCCATCTCGCATCCGACATCGCATTGGCGCAGCTCAAGCTCCTGCAGGCGAGCTCACGAAAAGATCTCAAGCTGCTGGTCATGTCCGCCACGCTGGAGGCCGAGCCGATCGCCGAATACCTCGGCGGGGCGCCGCGGCTTCGCTCCGAAGGGCGGCGATTCGAGGTCAGCACCGAGTACCTCGAATCCGCTGACGACCGTCCCCTCCACGAGCAGATCCTCTCCGGCATCAAGCGCGTGGTCAGCGCGGGGCGCGACGGAGACATCCTCGTGTTCCTGCCGGGCGCAGGTGAGATCCGCCGAACCGCCGAACTCTGCGAGGAGTACGCGCAGCGTCAGGGGATGATCGTCCTGCCGCTCCACGGAGACCTCCCTCCGGCCGAACAGGACCGAGCGGTCCGCCCCGCCAAACAGCGCAAGCTCATCCTCTCCACCAACGTCGCCGAGACCTCCGTCACGATCGACGGAGTGGGGGTCGTGATCGACTCCGGTCTCGCTCGAGTGGCGTCGCATTCACCGTGGAGCGGGCTCCCGGTCCTGCGCGTCAGCAAGGTGAGCAAGGCCTCCACCATTCAGCGCGCCGGCCGAGCAGGCCGCACACGCGCGGGTCACTGCCTCCGCCTGTTCACGCAACACGACTTCGCCGGCCGCCCCGATCACGACGCGCCGGAGATCCGCCGGATGGATCTCGCTGAGACGTTGCTCCAGCTCCGTTCCGCTGGCGTGAAGGACTTCTCGACGTTCCCATTCTTCGAACCTCCCCCGCCCTCCTCCATGGACGCGGCCGAGACGCTGCTCCGGCGACTGCACGCCGTGGACAGCTCGGGCGCGGTGACGGAGCTGGGCCGGAGGCTCCTTCGGTTCCCGGTCCATCCGAGACAGGCGCGCGTCATCGTCGAAGGCGAACGACGCGGCGTCGCGACGGACGCGGTGCTGGCGGCGGCGGTGCTCGGCGAACGCGACATCCGCTCAGAGTCTCGCGTTCAGCTGGGCCGTGGCGCCGCGGCGTCATCTCGCACCGTCGCAGGGCCGTCGGATGTGCTGGAGATCCTCGAACGGTTCCGCATGGCGGAGAAGGTGGACTTCGCTCGGGATCGCCTGCGCGGACTCGGGCTCGAGGCGAATGCGACGCTCGGCGTGGACCGCGTGCGGAAGCAGCTCTCGCGCGGCGTGGATCGCAACAAGCCCGCGCCCGCATCTCCGGAGGCGCGCGAACAGGCGATCGGGCTCGCGGTGTTGGCGGGATATCCGGACCGGGTCGCTCGGCGGCGGAAGCCGAGGGCGCCCGAGCTGCTGCTCTTCGAAGGTGGCCAGGCGACGCTCTCCGATACCAGCGTCGTGCAGGAGGCCGAGTGGCTCGTCGCGGTGGACGCCGAAGAGCGCGGTCACGGGCGCAACTCGGGCGTGCTCGTCCGCATCGCCTCGCAGATCGAACCCGAATGGCTGCTGGAGCTCTTCGGCGACGAGCTCACGGATGTGGATGCGCTCGAATGGAACGAGCAGCAGGAGCGCGTGGACCGGGTGACGCGGCTGTCCTTCGGCCCGCTCGTATTGGAGGAGAAGCGGCAGCCGGCGCCGCCATCGGACGGGGCGGCGAAGCTGCTCGCGGAGAAGGCGCTGGCAGCGGGCATCGAAAAGTTCGCCGACAAAGAGGCGGTGGACGGGTTTGCGGTGCGAGTGGAGCTGCTCGGCAAGGCGTTCCCGGAGGCGAAGTTTCCGGCGATCGACTCCGCGTATCTGCAAGGCGTGCTGACACAGCTCGCGCAGACGGCGCGATCATTCTCGGAGCTTCGCGAAGCGGGCCTGGGCCACGCGCTCTCCGCGCAGCTCGATTCGACGCAGCAGCGGCTGCTCGCGCGGGAGGTGCCGGACAAGCTCACCCTGCCCGGTGGCCGGACCGTGAAGATCCACTACGAGGCAGGAAAACCGCCGTGGATCGAATCGCGCCTTCAGGACTTCTTCGGGCAGACGTCGACGCCGAAGGTCTGCGGCGGCCGGATCCCGCTCACGCTGCATCTGCTCGCGCCCAACCAACGGCCAGTGCAGGTGACGAATGATCTCGACGGCTTCTGGGACCGCCACTACCCGGCCATCCGGAAAGAGCTCTCTCGGCGGTACCCACGGCATCCCTGGCCCGACGATCCCCGCTCGGCCAGACCCCCGGCGCCGCGCCGATAACCCCGCGATTCTGCTCACGGTATGACGCCGCCCTACCTGGTCGCTCCCCAGCCGGGCAGATCAGCGGTTTAAGAAATTCTACTGATGGGTGACGGGTTTGAGAGCGCGACTTTGTTAGGACAGACGGGCCGGTGTAAGTACTTCGCGGCCTTAGCAAGCGACCTACCGCTGGGGATGGATGAATGACACGCAAGGTTCTACTGGCTTCGATCAAGGTGGGCGGTGGGCATACCGCGCTCCGAGACTCGTTCCAGCTCTCCCTTCAGCGCGCGGACCCGTCCGGCGAACGCTTCACTCTCGAACCGTGGGAAAGCGCTGACGAGAAGACCGAAGCGACGTACCAGCTCATCGTCCGCAAGTTCAAACCCGTTCACTGGCTCCTGCACACGCTCTCCGAGAGCGACCTGCTCTTCCGGACGCTGCTCGGCATGCAGAGCTGGATGGTGGATGAGGCGAAGCAGGTGCTGCTGGAGAAGCGGCCGGACGTCGTGGTGTGCACGCACTTCATGCTGTCCTGCAGCTTCGTGATGGCGCGCAACCAGCTCGGGCTCAACACGCGCATCGTCACCGCGATCCCCGACTACGGCGTGCCGACCTCCGCCTTCTACCCGCGCCTCAAGTCCATCCGCTCTGACCACGTCATCGTGATGGAAGAGACTGCGCACGAGCACCTGAAAACCGCTCGGAACCTTCCGCCGTCCGTCCTCCACTTCGGCGGCTTTTTGACGCGCGATCCGTTCACGCGGCTCTCCGCGCAGATCAGCGGCGAGCGGCGATTCGGCAAGTCTCAGCGCCAGAACCTCGTGGCGGATCTCGTGAAGGAGCACCCGCAGCTCCGCGCGTATGACGCGGAGAAGCCGACGGTCATCTTCCTCGGCGGCTCGGCCTGGACGGAGAAGACGCTGCCGGTGATCGATCAGATCCTGGCTCAGCCGCAGTTCCTCGAGAAGGCGAACGTCATCGTGGTGGCCGGGAAGAACCCCGAGTTCCACTCGCTCATCACGAAGAAGACCGCGGACATCCCGAGCGCCATGCTCTTCGGGTTCATCACCCCGACCGTGATGGCGCAGCTCCTCGCGCTGGCGGACTTCCCGGTGCTGGGCAGCATCGCGCCGGCGACCCTCCACGAGCTGCTGGAGCTCCGCTGCGGCCCGCTGTTCCTGCACCACTTCATCCCCGGGCAGGAGAAGCCGCACGTCTCGTACATCGAGGACCAGAAGATCGGCCTCTACGAGCCGGATGCGCACAAGATGGTGCAGATGCTCAGGCAGGCGGTGGGGATCGATCCCCGCTCGGCCGAGCTGGAGCAGCTCATCGCCGAGTTCCCGAAGAACGCGCTCCGCATCCGCAACCAGAACAAGCAGCGCGCCGGGACCCTCGCGGAGTTCATCGAGAACGCCGCGCGTGGCGCCACGGTC
>JBJMQN010000692.1:0-4988 GCA_045802665.1 Myxococcaceae bacterium
AACTCATACCATACACCACCCTCATACGAAAACTACTACTTGCGGAAGCGCTCCACGCGGCCTTCGGTGTCGAGCAGCTTGTACTTGCCCGTGAAGAAGGGGTGGCAGTTGGAGCAGATTTCCACGTTGAACGAGCCGCGCGTGGATCGGGTCTCGATCACGTTGCCGCAGGCACAGTGGATCTTGGAGGGCGGGTACAGCGGATGAAGCTCGGGTTTCATTGCATTCCTCGTTCGCCTTGCCCCTCCGTTCGTGGAACGTGAGGAGGTCCAGCGGTGATGGGGGACGGGGCTCATAACGTTCCCCGCGGCGGATCTCAAGTCGATCGCGCCAGAACGCTATGGAAACGCCCGGAACTACGCCGCTATTCGAAACCTGAGGCTCAGTGTCCGCGCTGAGCCGGAGGGTCGATCCGGTCGATCTCCTTCTGCCACTCCGGATCATCGATCACGTCGCTGCCCAGCCCGACGAAGGAGAGCTTGAACGCACGGCTGGCCTTCGCGGCCTTCATGTCGGCCTCCGCCTGCTTCTTCCGCGTCTCGAAGTCCTTCGCCGTCTTGTCGAGCTCGGCCTTCACGGCTGCGTCTTTCGCGGCGGCCTTGCGCTTCTGAACCTCGTCGAGCTGCCGGGTGATGATCTGAACGATCTGCGCGGCCCGCTCCTGCTCCGAGAGATCTCCAAACGGGCCAGTGGGTGCGCTCAAGGTGAGATCGAGTCGCCCCACCGCTCGGCCGCGTTCGCCGGAGGGCAGCACGAAGTTGCCCGGACCCTTCTGCGCGATGCCCATGCCGCGCACCTCGCCGGACTGCGCAACGAAGTCGATCTGGCCTTTGAGCTCATTCGAAAGCTGAAGCGCGTCCGCGAAGCTCGTCGCCGCGAGGACGATGGTGATGTTCGCCTTGCCCTTGAGCTTGAGCAGCTCATTGCGGGCGGCGGGAAGAATGGGCCGCGCGGTCGCCTCACCGTAGTTCCCCGGCGCGGTGATCCCGATGAACGCGATCTTCGTTCCATCCACGTCCACGATGGTGGAGGGCGCGAAGAGCGGCTTGTCATCCGGACCCACGAGGTTCGCGGACAGCGCCGTCACACCCGAAGCCTTCGCCTCCCGAGCGAGCCACACCGCGCCCGCATTCAAATCCCGCTGCCCCACGACGAACGCCTTCGTCTGCAGCGCGCCCATCTTCTGCAGGATGAACTTCGCGCGTTCGGTGGACTGCGCGTCCGCCGCGCCCGGGAACTTGAACAGCGCGTTGCCGGAGTCGAAGACCAGCACCGCGCCCTTCTTCCGAGCGTCGTCGATGAGTCTCTTTCGTCTGGCAAGACCGCCAGAGGGGTTGTGCGCTCAACCACAGGGGGCAACTTCGCCCCCGTTGTCTCCCGTGAAAAAGAGCGTGAGGTGCTTCTCCTGCGCCGGCGCTGCGAACGCGACGGTGGACAGAAACAGCGCTGCGAGCACGAGCGGCTTCACTTCGTCTTCTTTCCCGAGGCGGGCGTCGCCTTCTTCGCGGCCTTGTCGAGCTCGGTGAGCTTCGCCTTCGCGGTCTTCGCCGCGTCCGTCTTCGGGTAGCTCTTCACGACTTCCTCCAGCGCGAGCCGCGACTCGGGCGCCATCTTGAGCTCGGCGAAGCACTCGGAGGAGCGGAGGTAGGCGTCCGGGGCGCTCTTCGTCTTCTGGAACTCTTCGATCACCTTGCGGAACTCGAACAGCGCTTCGCGGCACTTGCCGTCATCCGCATACGTAACACCCATCCCGTAGTGCGCTTCCCCAGCGAGCTCGTCCTTCGGCCACTTCTTCAACCATTCGCCGTAGAGCTGCCGCGCGAGCACGAAGTCCTTCGCCTTCGCCTTGTCGTCCGCGAGCTTGAGGAAGTCCTTCTTGTCGGCGGGGCGCGCCATCGCCTCGGCCTGCTTCTTCGCCTCGGCCTCTTTCACCGCCTGCTCGCCCTTCATCTGGGTGAGCTGCTTCGCCGTGTCGTCCTGCACCGACTGCAGCTTCGTCTCGAGCTCGTTGATCTTGTAGAGGTAGGTCTCCACCTGACCTCGCAGCTGCGCGACATCCTCGACGGTCTTCTGCACCTGCACGCCGATGTCCGCGTCGCTGCGGCGCGAGGCCTTGTCGAGCTGCTCCAGCGTGGCGGAGACCTCGGCGAGCTTCTGATCGATCTTCGGGAGCTGGGCCTGCTGCTCGGCCTTCGTCTTCTGAAGATCGTCCTTCAGCGCGTCGTTCTCGGCCGCGAGCCTGTCCACTCGCATCTCGAGCGCCTTGCCGCGCTCGCCCGGATAGAAGCAACCGACGAAAAAGAGGAGCGGCGTCGCCCAAAGTGCCCTTCGCATGTCGGCGCAACGTACACTCAGCCCGATCGCGCGTGAAGACACTCGGCCAATGGGAGGTGCTGAAAAAGTTGGGCTCAGGCGCCTACGGTGAGGTGTTCCTCGCGTCGGGGCCGAACCGGAAGAATGCGCCACTGGTCGCGCTGAAGGTCGTGCACCGCCACCTCGCTGACAGTCCCGAGATGAAAGGGCTGCTGGAAGAGGAAGCGTGGGCCGCGTCGCTGCTCTCACATCCGAATGTCGTAGAGGTCTACGAGGTCTCCGAGGCGGAGGGCCTGCCGTACCTCGCGATGGAGTTCATCCAGGGTCAGTCGCTCGCCGCGCTGCTCCGGAAGATGAACGAGGCGGGGCAGCTGCTGACGATCGAAGAGGCGGCGTACGCAGTGAATCAGTCCGCGCTCGGTCTGCACTACGCGCACGATGTGGCGGGGCCGGATGGAAAGCCGTTGGGCCTCGTGCACCGCGACATCTCGCCGCACAACCTGATCGCCTCCGACGACGGGCGCGTGAAGGTGGTGGACTTCGGCCTCGCGAAGGTCGCGGCGGACCAGAAGACGAAGACCGACAACATCGAAGGGAAGATGGCGTACATGCCGCCCGAGCAGATCCAGGGCGAGCGCCTCGACCGGACGGTGGACGTGTTCGCGCTGGGCGCGGTGCTCTGGGAGCTGCTCGAGGGCCAGAAGATGTATCCCGGCAAAGGCGCCGGGGAGCTCATGCAGCAGGCGATGATCCTCCCGCCGCCGGATGTGAACGCGCACCTGCCCGATGTGCCCGAGGAGCTGCGGCAGGTGATCGTTCGGGCGACGGCGAGAGAGAAGCCGCAGCGCTACCAGACCGCGCTCGAGCTCGCGGAGGCGCTGGAGCCGTTCATCACCGATGACGCCGCGGAGAAGCTGGCGGCGCGGATCCGCGAGTACTTCGAGCGACAGCCGCGCACGCGCGAAGAAGCGCTGGGGCTCGCGCCGGTTCCGAAGCGGAAGGCGACGGTCAGCGCGCCGCGGGTTGCGGTGGTGCCGCCGCCGTCCGCGGATGCTCGTGGGCGGTCGGGAGAGAAGAAGCCGCCTCGGACGAGCTCGGCGGAGAAGGCGGTTCCGCCTCCGAAGAAGAAGGCCGCTCCAGCTCCACCCGCGGTCGACCGGGGACCGTCGAAGCTCCCGCGGATCGCCGCGTTCGTGATCGTGATCGGCGGTCTCGGAGCGGCGGCGTATTTCTTCCGCGACCGCCTCAGCGGGATCACCGACGCCGCGAGCTCGCTGGCCGCCACGATGCAGAAGTCCGCGATGGATTCGGAGAGCGCGAGCGCGGATGCAGGCCTGACGGCAGCGGTGACGCCGACGGAGGCGCCGAAGAAGAAGGTGGTCCCCTCGACCGGCTCGCTGGTGCTGCAGGCGGACACGGCGGCGATGGTGAGCGAGAACAACAAGGCGCTCGGGATGACGCCCCTCACGCTTCAGCTCTCCGCCGGGAAGCACAAGCTCAAGCTCACGACGGTTTCGGGGGATCGCTCAGCGACGGTGGATGTGACGATCAAGGGCGGCGAGCAGGTGACGAAGAAGGTCGAGCTGAGCGACTGAGCGTGGGAGCCGACGCGGCGACGCGTCAAATCACTCCCATTTTGGGAGTTGCCGCGTATATGGGCTCCCATGGAGTCGGATCCTCTCCGCGAACGAGTGCTTCGCGTGCTCAAGCGGCACGGTTGGAACGCGACCTCGTTCCAGGTGCTCGAGCCCGACTTTCAATACTGGCTGCACGGCGATGATGCGCTGGTCGCGTACGTAGACACCGGCAGCGCGTGGGTGGCGGCTGGCGCTCCGGTTTGCGCTCCCGAGCAGCTTCAGAGCGTCGCCGAGCGCTTCGTCGCCGACGCAAAAGCGAACGGCCGGCGCGTCTGCTTCTTCGCCACCGAGCAGCGCTTCTCGCAAGCGACCTCGTACCCTGCCCTGCTCGTCGGCGAGCAGCCGGTCTGGGATCCGCGCCGGTGGGCGGAGACGCTCAAACAGACGCGAAGCCTCCGAGAGCAGCTCCGCCGAGCGCGCGCCGCCGGAGTCACCCTCCGCGAAGTCGGGGCGCAGGAGGCATCTGTCCGATCGGAGCTGGAGGCGCTCATCCACCGCTGGCTCGGCAGCCGCGACATGGCGCCGATGGGTTTTCTGGTTCAGGTCCGGCCGTTCGCGTTCGAGGAAGAGCGGCGCTACTTCGTCGCCGAGCAGAGCGGCAAACCGGTCGCCTTCCTCGCGGCGGTGCCGGTGTACGCGCGCAGCGGCTGGCTGTTCGAAGACCTGATCCGCGATCCGAAGGCGCCGAACGGGACGGCGGAGCTGCTGGTGGACGCCGCGATGCGAGCGGTGGCGGAGAAGGATTCGTCGTACGTGACGCTGGGCCTCGTTCCGCTCGCCGGGCCGGTGGAGGGCTGGCTCCGGGTGGCGAGGCGGGGCGCGCGTCCGCTCTATGACTTCAAGGGGCTGCACCGGTTCAAGGCGAAGTTCCGTCCGCAGAGCTGGGAGCCCCTGTTCCTGTCGTTCCCGCCTCACGGCAGCGGCACGGCCGCGCTCTACGATTCGCTGAACGCCTTCGCGCGAGGCGGGTTCGTGCGGTTTGGATTGGAGACGCTGAGCCGCGGGCCCACGCTGGCGATTCAGCTCCTCGCCGTGCTG
>JBJMQN010000693.1:0-3811 GCA_045802665.1 Myxococcaceae bacterium
GGGCACCTGGTGGGCTCCAAGCTCCTCGTCGAGGTCGCGAAGATCCTGAAGGGCTGCGTGCGCGACAACGACGTGGTCTGCCGCTACGGCGGTGACGAGTACGTGGTGCTCCTGCGAGGAACGGACTCAGGCGGCGCGCTCAAAGTCGCCGAACGCATCCGCCGAACGATGGAGACGCACCACTTCCTCGCGCGCGAGGGCTACGCGTTGACCGTCACCACCTGCATCGGCGTGGCCTCATTCCCCGAGCACGCGACTGAGCAGGGCACGCTGCTCGACTACGCGGACCGCGCGATGTACCGCGGCAAGAAGAGCACGCGGAACGTGATCTACATGGCGGCGAAGGGGCTGGAGGCCACGCCCGCCGCGCGTCACTCCACGCCGACGGGTTGAACGACGATCGCTACTGCTGCACCGCTCCGGTGCAGATCCAGTTCCGGAACTTCGTCTGATCCGCGGTGGAGAGCAGCGCGCTGCCCTGCGGCATCGAGCCGCCGACGACTTCGCCCTTGGGTCCCTTGTGGGCCGCGCCGCCGCCCATGATCTTCAGCATCAGCGAGCTGTTCTCGGGGTGGTTCGGATCCACGACCTTGAGCGTGCTGCCCGCGGTGTTCGCGGCGTAGGGCGAGTCTTTGCCCACGATCAGCTGCATCTTCGCGGCGTTCGAATAGTCGCCCGGATAGGACACCGGATCGGAGCCGTTGTGGCACGAGACGCAGCGCGGTCCGGCGATCGCGGACTGCACTTCTGTGGTCGTCACCGCCGTCGCGCCGGTGCAGTCGAGCAGGTTGGTGCCCGTACCCGTACCGCCTCCCCCGCCGCCGCCCGTCGTACCGCCGGTGTCGCCTCCGCACGCCGTCAGACCCGCCGCCAGCACAGCTGCCGCAAGAACCAATCGCTTCAAGGTGTTCGTCTCCGTGGATGACCTGTGCGAGCCCGGCTCCCGCTCGCACAGCGGTCTCATACGGCCAATTATCTACTTTCGGAAAAGACTTCCCACGCTGAACGACTTGGGCAGAGGCGCTTCCGCACCTTCCTTGGCGCCGTTCTCCTCACCCACCGCCTCGATTTCCTCGTGGGATGCACCGGACACAATGAGCTTGTACTTCTGCGAGGCCTCGGCGCGGTGTTTTGCCTGCGCGGGATCCAGCCGCTCGATGAGCTGCCAGAAGAGAGCAGCGTGCTCCTTCTCCTCGTCCATGATGTGGTTCAGGATCGCCTTCGCCTCCTCGTTGTCCGTGGCGTCGAGGTGAGCGGCGTAGAGGTTGATCGCGTCCAGCTCGCTCTCGATGTTCAGGCGAATCGACCGGGCGAGCTCGGTGTCGGTGAGCTTGCGCGGAACCATCGAATGGAAGGGGTTCGTCTGGGGCATGGGCGGAGGAACATCCGTAAGCCGACCGTAGCCGTCAACGAATTCTTGGCGGGTTCGTTGCCACACACACGTGGGGTCTAGGATGCTGCGCCCAATGGCAATCGAAGGCCCGGGTGGGAATCCGGTGCAACTGGCGGCGGAGGTGTTGCACGAGCTCCGTCAGCCGCTGCTCGGCATCAAAGCGTACGCGCAGATGATGGTCGAAGAGGGCCAGAAGGGCCCTGTTCAGCTGCTGCTCCAGCAGGTCGATCGGATGGAGCAGATCATCGGCGACTTCACGCGCATCGCCTCCGACAAGCCGGCGGCGAAGGAGAAGCTCGATCTCTCCGCGTAGGTGCAGGAGGTGAAGAAGCTGTACGAGCTGAACAGCGACATGTCCCGCCTCTCCGTCGAATACGACCTCTCTCCGCAGGTGGAGCTGACCGCCTCGCCGCGGCTCATGCAGCAGCTCACGCTGAACTTGATGAACAACGCGCGCGACGCGCTCTCCGGCCGAGGCCGGATCAAGGTCGTCGTCCACCGCGAGGGGTCGCAGGCGGTGTTGATGGTGGCGGACTGGGGCCCGGGCATCGCGCCGGAGCTCAGGGAAAAAATCTTCGAGCCCTACGTGACGAACAAGGCCAAGGGCAGCGGGCTTGGGCTCGCGGTCTGCAAGCGCATCGCGGCCGAGCACGGGGCGACGATTGGCCTCGCCTCGCCGAACACGCTGACGGACCAGCCGCCGCCGGCGACGATCTTCCGCGTCGTGTTCCCCACGCAGGCGGTGGCGGAGAAGCCGCAGAAGCGAAGGCTGCTCGTGGTGGATGACGAGGCGATCATCCGGCAGGTCTTCAAGGACCTGATGTCGCGCGAGTGCGAGGTCGTCGAGGCCGAGACGGCGGAGGCCGCGATTGCCCTGCTCCACGGTCAGCGCTTCGACCTGATCGTGAGCGACAAGAACCTGCCTGGCCTGTCGGGACTGGATCTCGCGCAGGCGGCGCGCAAACAGAACGCGCAGTCGAAGGTGATGCTGATGACGGGCTATCCGTCGCTCGTCACCGCGCAGCAGGCGCTGGAGCTCGGCGTCATCGACTATCTGCTCAAGCCGTTCGACGACATCCGAGAGGTCCGCGACAAGATCCGCCACGCGTTCAACGCGCCGCTCCCGCAGAAATCCGAGAGCACCGTGCGCCGCGTGGACGTCTACGAGGACAACCCGCTCTCCGCGCGGCAGATCTCCGAGGCGCTGCTCCTTCTCGGCATCGAAGCGCGCGTGCTCACCGAACCGAAGAGCTCTGACGAAGTACCTGTCGGAGTGGTCGTGAGCTGGGACTTCACGCCGTCGCCGGGCAAAGCGTCGGTGGAGCTCGCGAGGACGGTGAGCCGGGGCTCCCCCTTCATCATCCTCGCCGAGCACCTCACGATGGACACCGCGCTGGAGTCGCTGCGAGGCGGAGCCACCGCGTGTCTGCCGAAGCTGCTCTCGGATGTGAGAGCGCTCTCCAGAGAGCTCGCCCGAGCGCTCAAGCTCGCCGTCCCGCCGTAGCCTAAAAAAAAGAAAGCGCCCGACCTCAGTGAAGAGATCGGGCGCCAGATGAAACCACAAGCCGCTGCAACCGCGAGCGGAGCTGGGCGCTAGTAGTCCATGTCCTCGCCGCCGTAGTCCGGCGCGCCGCCACCACCGCCGCCGCCTCCGCCCTTCTTCTTCTTGGGCGGCGCGTCCGCGATCATCGCTTCAGTCGTGAGGAGCAGTGACGCGACGGAGGCCGCGTTCTGCAGCGCGGTGCGCTCGACCTTGGTCGGGTCGATGACGCCGGCCTTCTCCAGATCCTCGAACTGCTCGGTGCGGGCGTTGAAGCCGAACGAGCCGGTGCCTTCGCGGACCCGGTTGATCACCACGGCGCCTTCCCAGCCGGCGTTGGAGGCGATCTTCCGGATGGGCTCTTCCAGCGAACGGCGGATGATCTGGACGCCGAAGTCCTGCTCGCCGCCGAGCTTCATGTTGTCCAGCGCCTTGAGGCAGCGGATGAACGCGACGCCGCCGCCGGCGACGATGCCCTCCTCCACCGCGGCGCGGGTCGCATGCAGCGCGTCCTCGACGCGGGCCTTCTTCTCCTTCATCTCCGTCTCGGTCGCGGCGCCGACGTTGATGACCGCCACGCCACCGACCAACTTCGCGAGGCGCTCCTGCAGCTTCTCGCGGTCGTAGTCCGAGGTGGTGTCCTCGATCTGCGTGCGGATCTGCTTCACGCGGCCCTCGATGTCGACCTTCTTGCCCGCGCCCTCGACGATCGTCGTGTTGTCCTTGTCGATCGTGACGCGCTTCGCGCGGCCGAGGTCCTTGAGCGTGAGGCTCTCGAGCTTGAGCCCGAGGTCCTCGGTGATCGCCTGGCCACCCGTGAGGACGGCGATGTCCTTCAGCATCTCCTTGCGGCGATCGCCGAAGCCCGGCGCCTTGAC
>JBJMQN010000694.1:0-5171 GCA_045802665.1 Myxococcaceae bacterium
GATAAGAACGCGAAGGTCGACTACAAGGACCAGGCGACGATGAAGTACTTCGTCACCGAGCGCAGCAAGATCATCCCCCACCGCATCAGCGGCAACTGCGCCCTTCACCAGCGCGCTGTGGCGACTGCGATCAAGCAGAGCCGCATGCTCGCGCTCATCCCCTACGCCGTCACTGTCGGCTAAGCCTTCGGAGAAAATACGAACATGCGAGTCATTCTTCGTGAGGATGTGCCCAGCCTCGGTCGTTCCGGCGAGCTGGTGAACGTGAAGGACGGTTACGGCCGCAACTACCTGCTTCCCCGGAAGCTGGCGGTCATCGCGTCCGAGCAGAACGTCAAGCAGCTCGAGCACGAGAAGTCGGTCATCACCGCGCGCCAGGCGAAGCTGAAGGGCGCGGCGGAGGCTCAGGCCGGGAAGCTCGGCAACGTGGCGGTGAAGATCGGCCGCAAGGTCGGCGAGGCGCAGAAGGAAGGCGAAGTGGCGAAGCTGTACGGCTCCGTCACCGCGCTGGACATCGCGGAGGCGCTGGCCTCGGCGGGTCACAAGATCGATCGCCGCACCATCCACCTGCCGGAGCCGATCAAGACGCTCGGCAAGCACGAGGTGGAGATCCGGATGCACCGCGACGTCACCGCCAAGGTGACGGTCGAAGTCGTCGGCGAGTAGTCGGCCGCCGCATCGTGAAGTTCTCGAGAGCCGCTCGGGGTCGTCACAGACCCGGGCGGCTTTCTCTTTTTTTTGCAAGCCTCGCCCAATCCCCTGCCCACTCGACCGGGCGAGCAGGTTCAGGTAGTTCCCGCCGTTGTGTGACGTCCCTCAAGGGCCCGGTACACTGATCCCCGTGCAGAACACCGTTCTCGGAAAGCCTCATGAGGACCTGGCCGCCGAGCGCGCAGTCCTGGGCGCCGTCCTCGCCGACAACACGATCATCGCGGAGGTCGGAAAGGTCGTCGTCCCGGACGACTTCTCGTCCGCCGCGCACTCGCAGATCTTCGAGGCGATGCTCGCGCTGGATGGCACCCGGCGCATGGTGGACCACCTCACGCTCTCCGAAGAGCTGAAGGTCCGCGGGCAGCTCGGGATCGTCGGTGGCCCCGCGTATCTGATGTCGTTGGACCAGGTCGTCCCGGTCACGTCCAACGCCGTCGAGTACGCGCAGATCGTGAAGGACCAGGCGATCCGGCGGCGGCTGTCGCACGTCGGTCGCGAGATTCAGGAGCTCGCTGCTCAGCCCACCGGCGCGCTGGAGGCGCTGCTCGACGAAGCCGAACGGAAAGTCTTCCTGCTCGCGGAGAAGAAGCGCGAAGGGGATCTGCTCCCGGTGCGGGAGTTGATGGAGAAGACGCTCGACCTGCTCGACAAGATGAAGCAGAGCGCGACGGGCATCACCGGCACCTCCACCGGGTTCGTCGATCTGGACAACCAGCTCACCGGGCTGCACGGCGGCGAGCTCATCGTGCTCGCGGCGCGCCCCGGCATCGGCAAGACGTCGCTCGCGATGAACATGGCGATGCACGTGGCGCTGAAGGAGCAGAAGGCCGTCGGGATCTTCTCGCTGGAAATGCCGTCCGATCAGCTCCTGATGCGTCTGCTCGCGTCGGCGGCTCGCGTGGACATGAAGAAGCTGCGCGGCGGCCGGCTCACGCCGCACGATGAGGAGAAGTTTCAGGAAGTGGCCGGCACGCTGTTCAACGCGCCGCTCTACATCGACGACACCGGCGGGCTGTCGCCGTTCGATCTGCGCGCGAAGGCGCGGCGGCTGAAGCAGAAGCACGAGGAGCTCGGGCTCATCGTGGTCGACTATCTCCAGCTCATGCACCAGAAGGGCAAAGTGGAGAGCCGTCAGCTCGAGGTCGCCGAGATCAGCCGTGCGCTCAAGCAGCTCAGCAAAGAGCTGAACGTGCCGATCCTCGCCCTCAGCCAGCTCTCCCGTAAGGTCGAAGAGCGCAAGGACGGCAAGCCCATGCTGTCCGACCTCCGCGAGTCCGGCGCCATCGAGCAGGACGCGGACGTGGTGATGTTCATCCACCGCGAAGGTCAGGATGAAGAAGGCGGCGGAGAGATCCGTCAGACGGCGATTCCGGTGGAGCTCATCGTCGCCAAGCAGCGCAACGGTCCCATCGGGAGCGTGGATCTCATCTTCCTCGCCGAGTTCACGCGCTTCGAGAGCCGCGCGCGCGGAGACTTCCAGTGAGCCCGGTGCTCCCGCCGTCCACCACGCCCCGCCGCATTCTCGTGGTGGATGACGACGAGCACACCCGGAACCTATTGAGAGATCTCTGCGAGGCGTCCGGCTACATCGTCACGCAGGCCGAGGACGGCATAGAGACGCTGGAGCAGGTGAAGGAGAACCGGCCGGACTTGATCCTGCTGGACCTGATGATGCCGCGCAAAGACGGCTTCACGGTGCTCAGGGAGATCCGCCAGACGCCGGAGCTGCGCGAGCTCGCGGTCATCATCCTCACCGCGATGGGCGACATGGACGGGAAGATCCGCGGCATGGAGCTCGGCGCGGACGACTACGTGACCAAGCCCTTCAAGCTGGTGGAGCTGCAGACGCGCATCACCTCCGCGCTCACCGTCCACGACTACCGCAAGAAGCTGATGGCGGCCGAAGAGGAGCTCGCCCAGCTCCGGGCGGTGGATCCGCTCACCGGCGCCGGCACCTACTCGCAGCTCAAGGCGAGCCTCGATGCGGAGCTCGCGAGGGCAAGGCGCTACGGGCGGCCCACGGCGGCGCTGCTCTTCGGCGTGGATGACTACCAGTCGCTGCGCTTCGAGCTCGGCCGCGACAAGTGCGACGAGTACATCGCGCAGATGGTCGGGCAGATTCGCGGCGCGCTGCGAGGCGCCGACCGCGTCTTCCGGATGGACGTGGACGAGTTCGTCGTGCTGCTGCCTGAGACGGACCTCGTCGGCGCGCGCATCGCGGCGGAGCGGCTGCACAGCATCGTCAGCACCCTCGCGGCGCACGGCCGGGATGGCGCGGTGAAGGTCAGCATCCGCGTCGGTGGAGCCGTCTTCCCCAGCGAGCGAGTCCGCAGCAGTGAAGACCTGCTCCGCGAGGCGAACCGGGTCTACCGCCAGCTACGCGATGGTGGTCCCGCGAAGCACGTCTTCGACGCCTGAGCGCGCCCGATGAAGCGGCACGTTCAGGCATCGCACTGCAGTTCGCCGCTCACTGAATCGGCGCGCCGCAGGTGCACGTCGACGTGTTGCAGGTGCTGTTCGGGCCGCAGCCGCCGCAGTCGCTCTTGCACACGCAGGAGCAGCTGTTCGGATCCGCGTTGTACGTCGCACCGCAGTTGAGCGCGGCCGTGTCGCAGACGCAGCCGCAGACGCCGCCGGAGTTCTGGAACGTGAAGCCGGCCGCGCACGTCGCGTTCTGCACGCACTGGCAGGCGCAGCTCGTCGTGTTGCACGTCTGGTAGCCCGAGCACGCACCGTTGCAGTCCGGCAAGCAGACGAAGTCGCAGACCGCGATGTTCGAGTTGCAGCTCTTGCCGGTGGGCCCGTTGCCGCCGCAGTCCGCGGGGCATTCGCACTGCGACGTCACCTTGTTGCAGGAGCGGTGGCCGAGGCAGAGATCCGGATCCGTCGAGTCGTAGTACGGGTCAGACGAGCACGGCGGCGGATTGCCGTTCGGGTTCGGCGTCGTGTCGATCCAGTAGCGGTAGCTGACCGCCGCGTTCGTGGACGCGCCGCCGGGCTTGCACGCGCCGAAGAACGAGATGCTGCGGTTGATGCCGTCGAAGTCGAAGCCGTTCACCCTGCTGCGCGGGATGTCCGCTGCGTTGCAGGAGGCGGGCGTCGCCACTGACGCCATCGAGACCTTGATCGACGCGCCGATCGGCGGCTTCAGCGTCTTGTATCCACCGGCGGCGATCGCCGAGTCCACGATGGCGTTGATGGCCGTCGTGATCGACGCGGTGTCGTTGATCGCGCCGCGCACGCCGCCGGTCGCGGTGATGACCTCAGCGTGCCGCTGCGGGTTCTGCTGCGTCTCGTTGTTACAGTTGGTACCCGCCGGGCAGATGATCCCGTGCACCGGGATCTTGGTGGTCACGTTGTTCGTCCAGCCATTCAACGTGTTGCCGGGCGTGTTGAAGTACGTGGAGTACGAAGCGCCCAGGTTCGCCGCGGTGATGCCGGTGATCGACGACTGATCGTCCGCGTCGCCCAGCAGGACCACCGCCACCGTTGCATCCGGCCGGAACTTCACCGCCGCCGCGGCGGCAGACAGGTTGCTCACCGCTTCCGCCGCGGACGAGAGGAGCTGTTCGGTGCCGGAACCGCAGACGCCGACCCACCCACCCGCCGTGCCGTAGCAGGCCTGACCCGCGCCGCACTGCGTGCCGGTGTTCGTGCAAGCCGCGTTGGAAGTCAGCCACGACTGGAACGTCGCGATGCCGGTGCTGTTCACGAAGCCGCGCACCACGCCCTTGTTCGGACCGGAAGCGGTCGCGTTGTTCACGTAGCTCGTGGTGACCAGCGCGATGCGGTAGTCCAACGAGGAGTTGTTGAGCTTGTTGGTCATCGCCGTCGCCGCCTGCGCGAGCGAGTTCTGCGACGCCGCCATCGAGCCGGAGTCGTCCACCACGAACAGGAAGTCCACCTTCGCGTTGCCCGGCGTGAACGTCTCGCACTGGACTCCATTGGCGTCGCCGAACTGCGCGAGGCCGGAGCCTCCGGCCGTGTCGCTCATCCGGAAGATCGCCGGCTCGACGAAGTTCGCGAGCGGCGTGAGCGCGATGATCACGATCATCGTCTGTGCGGAGCGGTGCACGTACTCCGCCTGCAGCTTGAACGGCCCGTTCGTCGCGGTGCCGGTGAGGACGCCCGCGCCCGAGCCCACCAGCGCATTCGCGAGCGCGTTCGCCCTCGCCTTGAGATCGCCCGAGCCGCCCGCCGCGGTGTTCTCGTAGAAGGCCTGCAGCGCCGGGAGGTTGTCCCAGGTCGAGAAGGTCTGCGTCGTCGTGTTGTTGTTGAGCGCGCCCACGGCGGCGATCTGCGTGCGCACGGAGGCTTCATCCGCCGTCGGGTTCGCGCCGGGCGGCGTGGTCTTGTACGCGAGGAACGCGACGTTGCTCGCGCTGTCGAAGCCGATGAGCCCCTTGGTGACGCCGCCCACGATCATCTTCTGCGTGGTGAACGTCGGGGTGAGCGCGAGC
>JBJMQN010000695.1:0-2513 GCA_045802665.1 Myxococcaceae bacterium
ACATTGGCGATCTCCTGCCGAATGCGTCGCTCATCAAGCAGGACTGGAGCGTTCGCGAGAACCGGCTTGCGTCGTTGCCGGTGATGCTCGTACCCGGCTCCTTGTCAGGCTCCGACGCGCGGGCCGCATTCCGGCGAGTCCGCTCCGACGACAGCGATGGCGTGCCGCTCCTCGCCATTCTTCTCGCCGCGTGGGGAGCCACGGGGCTCGCGATCGTCGCGCTCAGCGTGTCGCTTCACAGCGCGATGACCTTGAGCGAGCGGCGGGCTGCATTCGTCTCCGCCGTAACGCATGAGCTGCGGACACCGCTAACGACCGTCCGTATGTACTCAGAGATGCTGGCGAACGGGATGGTCAAAGAAGACGGGCAGCGCGCGGATTATCACGCGACGCTTCACCGCGAAGCTGAACGGCTCTCGCACCTCGTCGACAACGTCCTCGCGTACTCGCGACTGGAGAAACGCGGGCCAGCTCGCCCGATGACGTACATGACCGTCGGCGAGTTGCTCGAGCGCTGCGCTCCACGGCTCGAGGAGCGCGCGCTCGCGGGCGAGATGGTTCTCGACCTCGACCGAAACAGCGCTCTGTCGGAGCTGAGGATTCGGACCGATCCCGGCGCTGTCGAGCAGATCCTCTTCAATCTCGTCGACAACGCCTGCAAGTACGGCGGCGATGGGCTGGCACGCACGCTCCGCATCGATGCACAAAGTTGGCGCGGAAAGATCGCGGTCAGCGTCGCGGACGACGGGAAGGGGCTTCCCGCGGACGTCCGAACCCGCCTCTTCGAACCGTTTTCGAAATCCTCCGAAGAAGCGGCGGCGACCGCTCCCGGCGTGGGATTGGGACTCGCGCTCAGCCGGCAGCTCGCGCGCGAGCTCGGCGGAGATCTCCGCTACGACCCCGCATCGAAGGGCGCCCGCTTCGTGCTGCTCCTCGCCTCGGCCTGAGCTACGGCGCGGGCGAGCTCGCCACCTGGGCGTCTTTGATCGCGGAGTAGTCCTTGTCCCACTTGATGTACGGGGCGCAGGTCTTCTGCGTCACGCACTTCAGCTCGGGCGTCTTCCAGAACAGGATGTCGGCAAAGCGGTCGAAGCCGTTCGTCTTGCAGAAGTCCGTGCCACCGGGCGCCTTCGTCTTGCACGCGTCGGGGGCGGCGGGCAGCGAGCCGAACCACTCGGACACGGCGGCCTGCACTTCCGGCTTCAGCGACCACTCGAGCCACTTGTACGCGCAGACCGGATGTGGCGCGTCCGCGACCAGCATCGTCGTGTCCGCCCAACCGGTGCAGCCCTCTTTCGGGATCGTGGACTCCACCGGCTGGCCTTCGCCCTTGAGCGAGTTCACCTGATACGGCCAGGCGCTGGAGGCGGCGATGAGGCCCTTCTTGAAGTCGTCGGTGTGCGCGGTCGTGTCGTGCCAATAGCGCAGCACGAGCGGCCGCTGATCCTTCAGCAGCTTCGTCACCGCCGCGTACTGTTCCGGTGAGAGCTCGTACGGATCCTTGATCCCGAGCTCCGGCTTGCTGCGCATCAGGTAGAGCGCCGCGTCAGCAATAGCGATCGGCCCGTCGTACGCCTCGATGCGGCCCTTGTTCGGTTTGCCGTCCGGGAGGTTCTGCGCGGTGAAGAGCACCGACCAGCTCGTCGGCGGCGTGCTGAAAACCTTCGTGTTGTACATGAGCACGTTCGGGCCCCACTGGTACGGGACGCCGTAGTGCTTGCCTTCCGCCGTGTGCCACGACGCGTTCTGAAGGCGCGGATCCACCCTGCTCCAGCTCGGCACTTTCGCGACGTCCACCGGCTGCACGTGCCCGCTCTTGATGAGCCGCACCGACGCATCACCCGACGCTGTCACCAGGTCGTAGCCCGGCTTGAGCAGGAGCTTCACCATCTCGTCCGAGGTGTTCGCGGTCTTCACCTCGACCTTGCAGCCGCTCTCTTTTTCGAACTGCGTGACCCAGTCGTATTTCTTGTCGGACTCGCCGCGCTCGATGTAGCCGGGCCACGCGACGATCTTCACTGAGCCTTCGGTCTTCGTCGCAGGCGGACCCGCGTGAACGGCGGTCGCAACGACGAGTGCAGCGAATGCGATTGCTTTCATCACCCCTCCCCTCGGTGGAAACAGCAAGATTGTGCGAAGCGCCCCGCATACGGTCAACGACGCGCTTCTGCCGCAACGCGAACGCGCCAGTGTGTAGGCTCGCCGGGCCTTGCCTCCCTCCACCAGATCGATCCTCATCACCGACGGCTTCGCCAAAGAGGCGAGCTCGCTGCGAGCACACTTCGACCAACGCTTCGCGGATCCACGAGAGGCGCGCGGCGACCGTTTCGTCTGGGACTTCTGGCACGTGCCCGGCCAGTACACCGCGCTCCGCACGCCCGCGTACCACTACTTCCCGAAGCGCATTTACGACGCGTTCCACCAGCGGCTCGTCTGGTGGGGCCGACGCACCCTTGGGTGTCACGACATCTCTCCGCCGTGGCTCTCCTGCTACATCGACGGGTGTCGTCAGG
>JBJMQN010000696.1:0-4094 GCA_045802665.1 Myxococcaceae bacterium
AAAGAACGGCTCGTACGCGACTTGGATCTCTTGCACGATCGTGGCAAGCGGGACGTCCGCGTCGAGCGTGTCGCCGATGAGCCCGTGGACCTGCGCACGCGAGACCAGCGGGTACGGGTTTTCGTCGCCGGTCATAAACAGGTAGCCGCGCTTGTTGCGCTTCACCACGCTGTCGAGCTCGGTGTGCTGCGCGAGGAAGTAGAGCCCCAGCTCGTACGACTCTTCGCCGGTGCCGCCGCCGCCGCCCTCGAGGAAGCTCCACGTCAGCCATTGATCCATCAGCTCTGCGGTGGACTCGAACTGGCCCACCTGAAGCGGCGCTCGATCGCTGATGGCGTCACCCACCGCCATGAACATGAGCTGCGGATCCGGGACCTTGCACTCGATGAGCAGCTTCATGAACTTCGGGAGCTGCTCCTTCGCGAGGAGCTTCGGGATCGCGCCCATGGAGCCCGTCACATCCAGCGCGAAAACGACCGACGTCGAGTTCGGGTGATCCACGCTGTCGCGGCTCTCGCGCACGCGGACGCCCTTCGGGTTCATCAGCGGATGCACTTCCTGCTGCTTGAAGACGTTCTGCGCCGGAACGGACGAACGGCTCCGCAGCAGCGCCTCGTGTGCGTCGTGACTGTAGTTGCCGTGTCCCATGGCGGAGCCCTCCTCAGGGCATAGAAATCGGATTGAAGCTGGGTGCACCGAAGACGCGGGAGGCGATGCTGCCAACGTCCTGACGTTGCGCCCACGCGTCGCGACGAGTCGAATCATCCGAGGCGCAGTCGCGGAGGTACTCCGCCAACGAGCTCGGGACACTGTCGGGGACCTTGCCGGTCGAAGGATCTCCCCCGAGCAGGGACGCGATGCAGCGCGCGGCCATCCTGAGGTCGGACTCGGCGCTCGCGTGGTGCCGCTCACGCATCTCGCGCGGATAGAACGGTTCGAACCGTTCGACGATCAAGTTCAGCGGACCGCCGAGCGGGACCGCGCAGGTGAAGCCGACGAGGCGCAGGCCGTGTTCGTTGCGCTCGATGAGCAGATGATTCGGGAGGACCGCGCCATGCGCGAAGCCGCTGCGGTGCAGGAAGGTCAGGGTCTCCAGCAGCCGCCGCCAGACCCAGGTCGCCGCGCGGGGATTGATTCCGTTCGGGTGCGCGCGCTGAACGGCCTCCACCGTGTGATCGAAGCCGCGCTCGTAACCGAAGGCCAGCGCCATGCGTCCGGCGTTCGGGCCTTCGCTGATCTTTCCGTGGACGACCGGCTCCGGAATCCGGCGCATGAGAGTCGCCGCCGCCAGGGTGCGCTGAAGGTCGCTCAGCACCTTCCACTCCTGTTCGAACAGCGGCGCGTCGCGGTCATCGCGCAGGACTTTGAGCAGCACGCGTTCAGAGGGCGCTCGGGTGCGATCGGCGAAGTAGACGTCGGAGATTTCGCCGTGCGCGAGCAGCGGCCCCGGCAGCCAGTGCGCGTTGCCGAGCGTGAGCGCGCCCACGGGCCTCACGTTCTGCTCGCGGAAGGCTTCCTTGAAGCGCGAGGAGCGGACCGAAGATGGATCCACCTGCACGGTCGACCCGCAGAAGCCGCAGACCGCGCTGCGAGCGAAACGGCTCGGCGGCGTGATCGGCGCGTTGCACTGCGGGCAGCGGAGGACGTTCAGGTCCGGGGCGAGCGACACGGCGGCGCATCATGCCCCAGAAACGGCAAGAAAAAGCCGACGACCCCGTGGAGAGATCGTCGGCGTCACTTCCACTCCCCCCGCTCCGCTCTAGCGGCGATACATCGTCATCACGCACGCACCGCCGAGCCCGAGGTTGTGCTGCAGCGCCACCTCGGCGCCTTCCACCTGTCGTTCACCGGCCTGGCCTCGCAGCTGCCAGACGAGCTCGGTGCACTGGGCGAGACCCGTCGCGCCCAGCGGGTGGCCCTTGGACAAAAGGCCGCCGGAAGGATTCGTCACGAACTTGCCACCGAAGGTGTTGTCGCCGTCCCAGATGAACTTCTCCGCGCCGCCTTCGGGGCACAGCCCAATCGCTTCGTAGGTGAGGAGCTCATTCGCGGTGAAGCAGTCATGCAGCTCCACCACGTCGACGTCAGAAGGCCCCACGCCCGACTTCTCGTAGACCTCCTTCGCCGCCGCCTGGGCCATGTCGTAGCCCACCATCTTGATCATCGACTTGTTCTCGAACGAGGTCGCGAAGTCCGTCTTCATCGACTGCGCGGCGATGTAGACCGGCTTGCTGATCCCCTTCTTCTTCGCGAACTCTTCCGAGCAGAGGATCGCCGCCGCCGCGCCGCAGGTGGGCGGGCAGCACTGGAAGCGGGTCAGCGGATCGAACACCTCGTCGGAGGCGAGGATCTGCTCCACCGAGAGCACTTCGCGGAAGAGCGCGAACGGATTCTTGGAGGCGTGCTTGCGCGCCTTCTCGGAGATCTTCGCGAACGTCTCGCGCTTCGTGCCGTACTTCCACCGGTACTCGCGCCCCGCGCCGCCGAACATCTGCGCCGCCGGAGGAGCCTGGTTGAAGCCCTGCCGCTCGTTCATCACGTCCACGTGCTTGTCGAGCGGGTTGGTGCGATCGGTGTACTTCGAGTTGAGCGCGCCCTTCTCCATCTGCTCGAAGCCAACGGCGAGGACGCACTCGGCGAGCCCGCCCTCAATCGCCTGCCGAGCGAGCCACAGCGCGGAGCTCCCCGTCGAGCAGTTGTTGTTCACGTTCACGACCGGGATGCCGTTGAGGCCCACGGTGTAGACCGCTCGCTGACCGCAGGTGGAGTCGCCGTACACGTAGCCCGCGTACGCCTGCTCCACGTCGCGGAAGTCCACGCCGGAGTCCTTCAGCGCGTCGCGGATGGCGTTGCCGGCCATCACCTCGTAGCCGTCGGACGCGCCCGGCTTCTGGAACTTCACCATCCCCACCCCGATGACATTGACCTTACGACCCATGACGTTTGTCTCCTGATTTGCTGAGGGTGGTGCGAATTAGATGAGCTGCTTCAAAAGTCCCAGCCGGTGCGCGACGAGCACATCCCCGTCCACGCGAAGCTGACCGTGCTGGTAGAGCGACTGCGGCGTCTCCTCGCCCTTCGCGAGCTGCGTGAGCGCCTCGTCGGTGAGCGTGATCGTCGCGGTGGCCTTGTCTGAGCCCTCGCGCACGTCGCCCTTCACGAAGTCCGCGACGAAGAGGAACTCGGGGTCCTTCACCTTGAACTGGACCACCGCGTTCACTTCCTTCGCCAGCGCCGGGTTCTTCTGGAGCCGGTCCTTCAGCGCGGAGACGATCTTCGGAGCGTTCTGCGAGCCCCCTGAAGCAGCCGCCGGTGACGACGCGGGAGCTGCCGCCGCTTGCGCCGGAGCCGCCGACTTGAGCGCCGCCTCCATCTCCTTCGGATCGATCTTCTTGAGGAACTCGAGCTTCTGGCTCGCCATCACGTTGCCGGTGATCTTGAGCTTGCCGCCCATGAAGAGCTTCTGCGGATCGGCCTTGCCGGAGGTCATGTCCAGCCAGTCCGCGTCAGAGAGCTCCAGAGTGCAGTCCGCCTTCTCGACGAGCCCCGAGCTCACGCTGCCCTTCTTCAGATCGATCACCCACTGCGAGTCCGGGTTCTTGATCTTGAACTGGTAGACGGTGTTGAGCTTCGTGAGCTCCGGGTGGCTGCTCACGTACGCGCCGATCGCCTGGAAGATGACGCCGGTGGACGGCCCTGTCGGAGCGACGGACGCGCCGGGAGACTGAGCGGTGCCAGCAGCGCCCGCGACAGGCTTGCCGGAGAGCGCCTTCTCCACTTCGGACCTGTCGATCTTCTTGAGGAACTCGAGCTTCTGGCTCGCCATCACGTTGCCGGTGATCTTGAGCTTGCCGCCCATGAAGAGCTTCTGCGGATCCGCCTTGCCGGAGGTCATGTCCAGCCAGTCGGATTCGGAGAGCTCCAGCGTGCAGTCCGCCTTCTCGACGGTGCCGGAGCTCACGCTGCCCTTCTTGAGATCGAGCACCCACTGCGAATCCGGGTTTTTGATCTTGAACTGGTAGACCGTGTTGATCTTCGTGAGGTCGGGGTTCGCCTTCACGTACGCGCCGATCGCGTTGAAGATCGTCGCGGTC
>JBJMQN010000697.1:0-9182 GCA_045802665.1 Myxococcaceae bacterium
GGAGGCTAGAGCGCCGCTTCCACGTTCTTCAGCACGGCGTCCGCCGCTTCCGTCGTGGAGAGGGTCCCGCCGACATCGCGCGTGCACTGACCGTCCGCGATCGCCTTCTCCGTCGCGCGCTCCAGCAGCTGGGCCTCCGCTTCGTGGCCGAGCTCTCGGAGCATCAGTGCTGAGGTCAGCAGCATCGCGGCGGGGTTCACGAGATTTTTCCCTGCGATGTCAGGCGCGCTGCCGTGCACGGGCTCGAACAGCGGCGTGCTTTCCGGATTGAGGCTCGCAGACGGCGCGACGCCCATTCCACCGGTCAGCGCTGCGCCGAGATCGGTCAGGATGTCGCCGAAGAGGTTCGTCGTGACGATCACGTCGAACATCTCGGGCTTCACCACCATCTGCATCGCGATCGCGTCGACGTAGATGTGCTTCGCCTCGATGCCGGGGTACTGCGCGGAGATCTCGCGGAACGTCCGCAGCCACAGCTCGTGCGCCGGGATCGCGTTCGACTTGTCGGCCATCGCGATGCGCTTCTTGCCGTGCTTCTTCGCGTACTCGAAGGCGGCGCGGATGATCCGCTCCACGCCTTTGCGCGTGTTGATCTCTTCAGCGACCTGAACTTCATCCGGCGTGCCCTTTTTGAAGACGCCGCCGATCGCGTTGTACATGCCCTCGGTGTTCTCTCGGAACACGACGAAGTCGATCTCCTTCGTCCCCTTCCCCTTGAACGGCGACAGCCGGTCCGCGAACAGCTTGCACGGCCGGAAGTTCACGAACAGATCCAGCCCGAACCGCAGCGCGAGCAGAATCTCCCGAGCGTGCACGTTGTCCTTCACGCGAGCATCACCCACGGCGCCGAACAGGATCGCGTCGTAGTCGCTGCGGAACTTTTCGATCTGACCGGGAGGGAGCGCGACGCCATCTCTCAGGTAGCGCTCGGCGCCGAAGTCGAAGTGCTCGAACTCGAGGCCCAGCTGGCGCCGCGAGTTGATCAGCTCGAGGACCCGCACCGCTTCCCGCGCCACTTCGATGCCTGCGCCATCACCCGGAATGACCGCGATCTTCGCCATGACGCGCGCGTTGATAAGGGATCTTCGGCGGGCGAGCCATCGGAATGGAGAAGTCGTTACATCCGCGCCATCGCCGTCGGCGCGGTCTTCTCTCCGGTGAACTCCCGGAGCTTCAGATAGTTCTCGTAGGTGGCCTGCAGCGTCACTTCGTCTCCGGCTTTCAGGGTCGTGTTCCCTCTCGGGTGAAACACGTCCTGTCCGCCAGACTTCATCGCGAGGCAGAGCGCACCGAAGCGATCTCGCACCTCGGACAGCGTCAGCCCCGGCAATTTTTCCTTCGCTCCGAACACGGACACGACCATCAGCTGCCCGCTCACCTGGAACGAATGGACGATGCGCGGATCCAGCGCGGAGAGCGCCATCGCCGGCGCGGCGAGGGCTGACGACGAGAGCGCCTCGGCCTTGAACGTGTCCTTCACCTTCGCGACGAGGTCGTCGTCGAACAGGCGGATCACCACCCGGATGTGCGGGCTCAGCCTTCGCGCATCCAGCGCCGCGTTCAGGTTCGCCAGATCGTCATCGGTGGCGCAGACGATCGCGCTGGCCTGCTGCACGTTCACGCGCTCCAGCGTCTTGCCGCTCTTGAGATCGTCGATCAGCACCGGCACGTTCATGTCGCGCAGGGTGCCGACGAATGACGCGTCCTCGCGCTTCTCCACCACCACCACATCCTTGCCGAGCGTCACGAGCTGCGTCGCGACCCGGAAGCCCACGCGCCCCGCTCCGCAGATCACCACGTGGTCCTGATACGTCTTGCTGATCACGGCGATCCACTCCTTGTCGCTGCGGTGCTTGGCGAAATAGAGGTAGGCGAAGCGGACGATCCCATCCACGACGACCGCGATTCCCAGCGGTGGGATGACGAGGTTCAGGGTCTCCACCAGCGGGTTGCCCACGTAAGGCAGAGACGGCTGGCCGAAGAGCAGGAAGTAGACGTGGTGCAGCGCCGCCCCGAACGTGATGCGCGAGCCATCCGGCATCCGATAGACGGCGACGTAGATCGCCGGTGCGACCACGAAGAACACGAACGCGATCACGAACGTGAAGCGGAAGCGCGAGCAGAGCGCCCACAGGTAGCGGACGTTCGCGGTGAAAACTCTGCGCCGATGCTGGCGGACCTTCGGATCCACGCCGCCTGGGCGTAACACGCGATCCGGGCGTCAGCGACTTTGCGGCCGCAGCTACCCCTTCGTCGGCGTAATCGCGGACGAAGCGTCTTCTTTTCCGCGGCGCCGCTCGATCATCCAGACCGCGAGGACGCCGACCTCGAAGCACATCAGCATCGGGCCCGCCATCATCGCGAGGTTCACCGCGTCACCGGTCGGCGTGATGACCGCTGCCGCGATGAGGCAGAACACGAACGCGTGGCGCTGGTACTTCATCAGCCACTTGCTCTTCACGAGGCCCACCAGCGCGAGCAGCGCCATCACCAGCGGCAGCTCGAAGATGACGCCAAAGGCGAGCTCCAGCACGAGCACGAGCGACAGCTGCTCTTTCATCGTCAGCATCGGCTTCGTCCAGCTCTGCGCCTCGTAGCGGCTCTTGCCGTTGGCGAGATCCTTCTCCAGCTTCCACAGGTCGCCGAAGTCGGACGCGTTCTGCGGAGAGACGCCGGAGAGCAGCGACGCCGCATCCTCCAGCGACTGCGACGCCTTCACGAAGTCCGCCTTGCCGTACGCCGCAACCGCCTCGACGCGCTTGTCGAGCGCCTGCTTCAAGACGGCACGGCCACTCGGCGCGAACCCGGAGCGCGCGGAGTCGATCAGCCGGCCCATGCCTTCGAGCCGCGCGAGCAGCTCCACCGACACCTGCGGCACCACGACCTGCTGTCCGTCCGCCTGCCCATCGCCCTCTGCCGCGAGTCCACCGCCCGCGGCCTTCGCGATCGCGCCTGCCTTCTCCGCCTCCCCGAGCGACAGGTACCGGAGCGCGTCCGCCTCCTGCATCCGCCCGGTGTCGATTCGCTGCTCCAACGCCGCCGAATCGCCCTCGCGCAGGAGGAACTGGAACATCGTGGGCAGCAGGAAGAAGTAGCAGAACAGCGCGCCGGCGACGAACGCGAGCGTGCCCAGGATCACGAACGGCGCCGCGAGACGCTTCTCGGTGTCGTAGAGCCCCGGCGCGACGAACTGCCAGATCTGCCAGAGGATGACCGGCGTGGTGAGGAAGATGCCGGCGTACAGGCCGACCTTCATCAGCACGTTAATTTCCTCGATGCCCGAGGTGTAGATGAGCGCGCGGTTGTCGGCGGGCAGTGCATCGAGCACCGGCCGCATCAGCAGGCCGAAGATGGGCTTCGCGAACGCGAGGGACACCCCGCCCAGGATCAGCGCGACGATCGTCACCTTGAGCAGCCGCGCGCGCAGCTCTTCGAGGTGCTCCATCAGCGACATCCGGAGCTCGGCGTCATCCACGAATTTGGGCGACATCAGTTCTTTTCCGGCTCGACGGTGACGTTCGCCGGGGCCGCCGCGGGAGGCGGGCTCGGCTGGCTCGGAGGAGCCGCGTGGGCCGCCGCGGCGAGCTCTCTGGCGCGTTCGCGGGACACAGCGGTGGGAGGAGGCGCGACGACGGGCAGCGCTTCCGGCTCAGTCTTCTGAGCGAGCTCGGACGGCTTCACCGGCTCGAGATGCTGGGTCGTCGCCACGCTCGGATCGAGCGCGTTGCCTTCGTGATGGTCCGGGCGGTCATGCGCGGGATCGTGTCCGTTGTCGGGCGGGAGGATCAGATTCCGCTCGGGATTCACGTCCTCGAGCGGCTTCACGATCTCTTCGTCCATCTTGTAGAACTCGCGCTCCACCATCGTCCGGACGTCGTCCGTCTGGCGTCGGAACTCGCGCATGAACTTGCCGATGATCCGCGCCATCTCCGGGAGCCGCTTCGGTCCCAGGATGAGCAACGCTGCGATCAGGATGATGACGATTTCGCCGGCGCCGACGTTGAGCATGAGCCTTGCCCGGCGTTATCCCGCCGTTCTTTCCCTACAGCAACCCTGCGCTGCTCGGCCGCCAGTGGACCGTTCAGCCTGAGCGAACAGGCTGGCCTGCCCGCCCAGCGACGCCGCGCGGACCGCTAGCGCCGAACCGGGAACGCCGTGCCCTTGCCGCAGTACACGAACGTCCCGTCCTTGCCTTTTCCGGCGCGGCGGAGGGCTGAATACGAGAGGGCCGCGCCCGCTCGGGTGCCGCCGGCGTTCACGTCGTCGATGCGCAGCACCACCGGCGTACCGGAGGGCAGCCCGTCGAAGGACGCGACCAGCTCGCCCATCACGAAGTTCTTGGACTGGCTGCAGCCGTTGTTGGTGATTCCGAAGTACGGATAGCCGGACGTCACCGAGACGACCTTCACCTTGGCGTCCTCGATGAGCGCGCCCGCCTTGAAGCGGGGATCCGCCTCCGCGTCCTTCATCGAGCTCGCCGGCATCAGGCCGCTCTTCTGCGCACCGAGGTAAGTCGCCGGCGCGACCGTGTTCCCGAGGTTCCCGTTCGCCGCGGTCTGAACGGTGTTCGGCTGCTGCGGCGTCTCGCCCGGCTTGATGGGCTTACGCGTGGCATCTTTCGCCGCATCCGCCTCGAGCTTCTTCTGTTCGGCGGCGAGGCGAGCGGCTTCCTTCGTCTGCTCGGCCTCCATCTTCTTCGCGTCCGCCTCCATCTTCTTGCGCTCTTCCTCCGCGCGCTTCTGCTCCTCGGCGAGGCGCTTCTTCTCGTCGGCCTCCTGCTGCTTCTTCTCCGCGGCGGCGCGCTTCTCCTCTTCGGCCTGCTTCTTCTTCTCTTCCGCTTCCTGCTTCTTGCGGTCAGCCTCGGCGCGCTTCGCCTCTTCCGCGGCCTTCTTCTTCGCCTCCGCGTCCGCCTTCGCCTGAGCTGCGGCCTCTTCCGCCGCCTTCTTCTTCGCCTCGGCCTCGGTCTTCCGCTTCTCCTCGGCGTCCTTCTTCTCCTGCTCGAGCTTCGCGCGCGCTTCGTCCGCGGCCTTCTTCTTGGCCTCGAGCTCTTCCTTCTGCTTCTTGAGCTCCGCTTCCTTCGCGTCCGCCGCGGCCTTCGCCTTCGCGAGATCCTCTTCGCGCTTCTTCTCGGCGGCGACCTTCTTCTCTTCTTCGGCCTTCTTCTTCGCCTCTTCGGCGGCGCGCTTCTTCTCCTCGGCGTCGACCTTCTTCTTCTCCGCCTCGAGCTTCTTCTGCTCTTCGGCCTGCTTCTTCGCTTCTTCGGCGAGGCGCTTCTTCTCCTCCTCGGCCTTCTTCGCGCGGTCCTTCGCGTCCTGCTCGTCCTTGATCCGCTTCGCCTCGGCGTCCGCCTTCGCCTTGGCCTCCGCTTCGGCCTTCGCCTTCTCTTCAGCAGCCTTCTTCGCCGCGGCGGCCTCTGCTTCCGCCTTCGCCTTCGCTTCCGCCTCGGCCTTCGCCTTCGCCTCGGCCTCTGCCTTCTTGCGATCCTCCTCGGCCTTCAGCGCGGCTTCGCGATCCTTCTTCGTGATCACCTTGCGGCCGTTGGCGCCATTGGCGCTGTCGTCGGTGACGGCGGACTTCGGAGTGGCGATTTCGGGCGCGACCTCTTCTTCCTGCGCGATGGCGCGGGCGAGGGGGGCGAGAGCGAGGGCAGCGATGAGGGCGGACAGCAGGGTCTTCTTCATGGGCGCGCCTCGAATAGCCGAACCCTCGGCAAAGGATCAATGAGGGCGGGGGCCGGATGGGGAATGGAGCGCACGGTTGGCCGGTTGGTCAGCGTGTTACGGTGCCCGCCGATGCGCCTGATTCTCCTGTCTCTGCTCGTCCCCGTCCTCGCGCTGGCCGCCCCCGCGCCCGTTGAACGTCCGCTGAAGCCGGGAGAGACGATCGACTCCATTGCCGCCCAGGCCTACGGCAGCAAGCACTACGGAGCGCTGCTCGCGCTCTTCAATGGCCTCAAGAAGGGCAGCAAGCCGAAGTCGGTGAAGGTTCCGACGCTGGACGACGGGTTGCGCGCCGCTGCGCTTCCGCACGAGCTCGAAGGGGTCACGCTGCTGGTATCCGCGGCATCCGCCCGGCTGCGCGGCGTCGGCGTGGAGCTAGAGCCGCTTCGGCCGAAGAAGGCCGGGGCGACGGTGGCGCTGACCGCGCCGCTGCTGCTGCGTCTCCGAACGGTGCAGACGGACTTGAGCCAATCAGCGTCGGCGCTCGGGCTCTACGAGCAGAAGCTGACGCCGGACGGAGCCGAGATTCCCGACGGCCTCAAGCCCGTGACGGCGGCGATGGCGAAGCTCGCGAAGGCGTCCGCGTCGCTGGAACAGGTGGCGCAGGGAAAGCTGGATCCGAAGGGCGACGATCTCGAAGCGGCGCACGCGCAGATCGCCGGCGCGCTGGAAGATGGTCTGCGCTGGTCCGCCGGGACGAAGAAGTAGTCCGCGCGCGATCCGTTGCCGTTGGCATTGGGAGCGCGCCGTGGCCACCGCGCAGGCCGGATCGATTCGCATCGCGCGCTGGCTCGTCTCGCAGTTAGCGAGCGTCCGGCGCGACGGGCGTTCCCGCCGGCCCTGACACCGATACCGGTCCTGACAGCGGCATCGGCTGCTTCGGGCGACTCTCCACTTCGCGTTCGACGATGAAGAGGAACAACGGCACCGCGAGCGACAAGCCGATCGAAATGAGCCCCACCACGTCCACGTGCAAAAGCTTCCCGTCGGTGGCTTCCTTCAGGATCCAGGCTGAGACGCCGCCCGCGAGCGCAGAGGCCGTGTGCTGCACTGCGGACTGGAGCGACTGAAAACGCGCCCGTTCCGCCGGCTCCGGCACTCTCGACGCGAGGGTGTTGTAGGCCACGTTGCGGAAGTTCATGCACATCATGAACACCACGAACATCGCGCTCACCGGCGTGCCGGGGACGAAGTGCACGACGTAGAAGTAGACCGCCGCGACGAGAAATCCAGTCGCGATGCTCCCGACCTTGAAGCTGCCGTGCCGGTCCACCATCCGCCCCGCGACGCGCAGGGTGACAATGCTCGCGAGCCCGCCCGCGAGGTAGAGGTACTTGAGCTGGTCCGAGGGCAGCGAGAGGTTGTCGACGAGATACGCGGGGAAGTTCGGGATCAGGATGAAGCCCGCCATCATCACCACCGCGGTCATCGTGAACGACAGCCGCACGGTGCGCTTCCGGAGCAGGCTCACGAACTCCTCGCGGACCGTGCCCGAGCTGCGCTTGCGTTCGAGGTGTCCTCGCAGCGGCGGCAGGCTCTTGTAGGCAGCGAGGTTGATCACCACGCCGGTCGCGGCGATCGCGAAGAACGGCATCCGCCAACCGCCCCACTCCGCGAGTGAGAGGCCCACCGGAACGCCGAGCACCGTCGCCGCGCTGAACGCGGTCATCACCACGCTCATCGCTCGGCCGCGGCGCTCCACGGGAACCACGTCCGCGACGATTGCCATCGACAGGCTCGTCGCGGGCCCGCCGAAGAGTCCCGCCACCGCGCGAGCAGCGATCAACGTGCCGAGCCCAATCGACACTCCACCCAGCGCTGTCCCGACGACGAGCCCGAAGATCGAGATCGCGAGCGCCGGCCTGCGATCGAACCTGTCGAGAAAGAAGGATCCAGCGAGGCCCGCGAGTCCGGCCGCAGCGGTGTACGCGGCGGCGATCAGCGCGAGGTTCGACTTCGGGATGTCGAGGCCGTGGGCGAAGAACGGCCCCAGCGGCGTCACCATCATGAAGTCCACGATGTTGATGAACTGGACCGCCGCGATGACCACCACGATCCCGAGCTCGCGGCGCTGCAGCTTTCGGTCTTCGGGGACGGGGGCCACGTTGGGTTTCTGAATAAGTCCCCCCGCCCGACCGATCAACACGCCAGATGGAACGCCTCCCTGACCTCCGCACCTTCAAAACCGAGGGGGGTCAAACATGAACAAGCGCATCTTGGTGGGAGCAGTGATCGCTGCTGCGGCCATTGGAGGCAGCTTCGCGGCGTGTGGCAGCGACACGAGCCAGACGGGCAAGGGCGGACCGGTGAGCACCACGCCGGCGAACCCGGGTGGCACCGGTGGCGGCGGCGGTCCTTCGTCCACCGTAGGCAACCTGATGGACCTGAGCGCGGGCGGTATGAGCCCTCAGGTGATGAACGTGCCGACCGGCGCGCAGGTGACGTTCGTGAACCACGACACCATCGCGCATCAGCCGGCATCTGACGCCGAGCCCGCGAACGCGGACTGCCCCGAGCTGAACTCGCCGGTGCTGCAACCGGGTGCGAGCTTCACCGCGACCATGGGCAGCACGCCGCGCAACTGCGGACTGCATGACCACATGAATCCAGCCAACAGCATTTTCTTCGGGACCATCACGATCGTCTCACCCGCGAGCGGCGCCGGTGGGGGCGGAGGGACGCCGTCTGGAGCGGGTGGCGGTGGCGGGACGACCGGTGGTGCGGGCGGTGGTGGCGGAGGCAATCCGAACCCGCCGCCTCCAAATCCGCCGCCGCCGACTCCGCCGCCTCCGAACCCGCCGCCGAATCCGGGTCCGTACTAGGCCAGGCTGAGTAAGACCGAGGCGTAGCGCGGCGAAAAAGTCGCGCTACGCCGCGGCGCGTTCACACCTTGAACCGTCTCACCTCGCTCCGAAGCACTTCCGCCTGGCCCTGGAGCTGTTCGATCGCCTCTTCGAGTTGCTTCACCGATCGCGTCTGCTGATCCGACACGCTCTTGATCGTCTCGACGGCTTTCAACACCTGCTCGGAGCCCTTGGTCTGCTCCTTCTGAGCGCGGTTCAGGTGCGTCACCATCTCGTTGATGTTCTCGATGGAGCGGGTGATCTGCTTGCTGCCGTGCGCCTGCTCCTGCACGGAACGCTGAACGTGCTGGGTGATCGCCTTCATCTTCTCGGCGCTCTTCATGATCTGCTCGGAGCCCTTGGCCTGCTCGTTGGACGCCTTGCTGATCTGCTGCACGGTCTCGGCGATGCGGTGGATGGATGAGGTGACCTGCTTGCTGCCGCGGGCCTGCTCCACCGTCGCTCGCGCGATCGCCTTCACCATCTGCGTGGACTTCTGAGCTGAGTCGAAGATCTTCTTGAGCGCGGACTCCGCCTCGCGTCCGAGCCGTACGCCCTCTTCCACGTTCTTCACGCCGGTGTTCATCACCTGCACCGCGTTCTTCGATTCGTCCTGCAC